>JAUWVG010000288.1 GCA_030617525.1 Candidatus Aminicenantota bacterium
ATTCCATCCCGATTTGATGTCCATGGGAAGTCCCTCTGTCAGTTTTTTCCATGTTTTCCCACCGTCTATGGATTTGTAGAGAAAATTGCCCGGCTGTTTATCGATAAAAGTCCAGGCTCTGCGGTAGGTTTTGTAGCCCGAGGCAATGATGATATCGGAATTCGTGGGGTGAAGCACAAAGTCGCCTACGCCACGGTCTTTGAGATCGAGCACCAATTCCCAAGTTTCCCCGCCGTCTGTTGTCTTGTACAGCCCACGTTCGTAGCCTTCCATCTCATTATTGTAGAGTTCACCTTCCGTGGCCACATAGACGATGTCTGGATTTATGTCGTCGATGGCGATTCTGGGGATATAATAGCTCTTTTCCAGGCCGATGTGTGTCCATGTTTTCCCTGCATCCGTCGATTTCCACATGCCGTTGCCGTGGGCTGACGAGCGGGCGTGCATTGCTTCTCCTGTCCCCATGTACACGATATTGGGATCAGATTGAGCGACATCGACATTGCCAATACTCATATTGCCGTACTGATCGAAAAGCGGGACAAACGAGATGCCTCCGTCCTCTGTTTTCCAAAGACCCCCGGAGGCCGTGGCCACATAATAGGTTTGGCTCTGACCTTTAGGGACCGCAAAATCTGTGATACGGCCTGAAAATGTCCAGGGACCGATGTGACGCCAGCTGAAGATGTTCAGATCTTTAGTGGTTACAGGATTTTCGGCAAAAATAAGACCGGTCCCAAGAACCATAAGGCTTAATGTCGTAAGTAGCAAAAATCGATAAAATTTCATGATTCCTCCTGATTTACTTAAGAATAAATTTTAAAATGGATAAAGAAATATATATGAATGCAAAAAAGCAGATAAAAAAAATTGGAGTGATTAGAATTTCTAGAAATATTTATTGTTGAAATTGGATTATTCCTTCCTCTTAACCCTAAGAGTGAATTAATATAATCCGATTTCAAAATTACTTCAAGTAAAAACTGTAGTCACAGCACTCAGGCGTATCCAACCTTGACGAACAATGTGTAGTTTTTTCTAACGCAATGCTTTTTTCTGTTGAATTCTGAGAAAAAAATCAGAACAATAGGTACAGTATTTTTTTGATTTGGAGGTAAACCATGAAGAGTATCTCTAAAATTCTATTGGCAATATGCGTGATAATAGTATTTTCCGCTTATGCTTTAAATGAAGCGCCTAAAGTGGATGGGGACATGGTGGCAAAAATCCGTGAAGAGGGTTTTCAACACTCTAAGATTATGGATATCGTTGGTTATATGACCGATGTTCTGGGTGCTCGGCTGACACTCTCAGAAGATATGAAACGTGCACAAATTTGGGCTCAAAACAAAATGAAAGAAATCGGCCTTGTAAACACGGTCATCGAACCGTTTATGGACTATGGCGTTACCTGGGACAACGAGTATTTTTCGATCCATATGCTCGAACCCGATTATCAGCCAATGGTCGGATTTCCCTTAACTCATACTCCAAGCACAAACGGCAAGATCACTTGTTCCACCATTATTGTTGATCTTAAAACAAAAAAAGATCTTGATGGAGTGCGTGGTAAATTATCGGGAAAGGTCGTTCTATCAACGCCGCAGGCTGAAATCGACCTGGATCGCTTGGCCCAGGCAACTCCACGGAGGAGTTCTGAAGAACTGAAGAAGATCGAGGAACAGGTCATTCCTCAACCGCAGCGGCGAAGGGCGCCTTCATCCCCACCCAATCCCGAACTTCTAAGGGCCACAGAAATAATCGAGTTTTTTAAAACCGAAGGAGTTCTTGCGGTCCTAGAATGCAGGAACGGGAGACCGGGTCTGGTCCGTGGATTTGCCCGTCCAGGCACAAAGGAAAACAGGTGGTCCCTAGAAGGGAGCCTGGCCTCTCTGCCAATCATTGCCGTAACTCCCGAACATTATAATCGGATGTACAGAATCCTGAAAAGAGATATCCCGGTTACGATAGAGCTGGAGGTTCGTAATCGTATGGGAGATCGCGTGGAAAAAGCTAACAATGTTTTAGGTGAGATTCCCGGCACGGACCTAAAGGACGAGATCGTGATGATAGGCGCCCATTTTGATACATGGCACGCCAGCCCTAACGCCAGTGATAATACAGCGGGTTGTGCGGTAGCCCTTGAAGCAGTACGAATTCTCAGAGCGATTGATGCTCAGCCGAGACGAACGATTCGTGTGGCTCTTTGGGGAGGAGAGGAACAGGGGATCCATGGTTCACGCGAATACGTCAAAAAACACTTTGGGAATCCCAAGAATCCAGACATTGGCATCAAGCCGGAATACGATAAGTTTTCCGTTTATTTTAACCAGGATTATGGCGCAGGGGCATTCCGGGGAATTTATCTCCAGGGTAATGAATTTGCCCGACGCATTTTTGCAGCATGGATGAAACCGATGCATGATCTTGGTTTAACGGCAATTTCGATTCAGAGTGTGGGCAGCACGGACCATGTTTCATTTGACAACGTCGGTTTGCCGGGATTCCAGTTTATCCAGGACCGCATCCCCGGGACAGCAGGCCATACAAATCTCGATTTCCTCGATACCCTGCAAGCCGCTGATCTGATGAAGAACGCTGTAATTATGGCTGCCTTTGCTTATCATGCGGCCATGAGCGACGAACGGATGCCTCGTGAGACTATGAAATAAAAATAGTTTCAGACATTCATTATGAAAAATTTGAGGACATACGGAAATCCACCATTTAGCGTTGCCGTCTTACATGGAGGTCCTGAAGCCCCTGGGCAGATGGCTCCTATTGCGAGAGAACTTTCCTCCAAGTGGGGAGTGTTGGAGCCGCTGCAGACAGCCACATCTTTAGAAGGTCAAATAAAGGAGATGCACTCCATCAAAGTGTATGGAGCGATGTGGTAAAATTGAGAAACAGCGGGGAACTCCTTTTTACAAGAAGACTAGATAACTATTATGCACAATCGTGCCCACCATCTCGCTGCTTTATTTTTGTGCCAATTGAACATTCACCCAAAAGCTATACTGCTTCATGCGTTGGTTCAATGCTGCCAGGCTTCCGATGCCCTGAGAGCGTATAGCTCCGCTGCTTGAAGCGCCCCCACCCTTTCCCCCAGATTCCTGGGAAATTTTCCCTGGGCTGCCTCCTTCTCCTCCACTGGCTCCACGGTTTTTCATCCATGCTTCTCTCATCTCTTTGGTCACTCCTCCCCATTCAAACGCAACTTTAAGGATATTTCCCGGTTCAGTACCGATTCCCGGAGACGAATCCGTAGTTCTTTTAAGAGGGACGGCCATTTCATAACTCACAATATTTTCCTGAGTAACGACTTGAAATTTGATAGGTAAACTCTTTTCGGCACCAGGAGTTTGAGGAACAGGCTCGCCTTTTTTATTGATAACTTCACTTTGATTGATGACGTATAAAGGATTTACACGTATTTCATTTTTATCTTTTTCGGGAAGGGGCCCCTGCATATTTTCTATGATGGCTATATATTCATCTGCTGTGACCTGTTTTGTTATCAGTCTGACACCGTAATCTTTTTTGTTTTTTCCATCCAGATTAAACCACAATCTCATGCCTGTCGTCTGGATAGAACTTAGGGAACTGGGATCAATGAATTTAAACAGAGCATAGAGATATTCCCCATCATTCTTAAACGCGTAATTTACTTTTGTTTTCTTATCTAAAATTAAATCGATGTCACTCCATTCCTGACTCAATCCATCTATCTTGACGGATTGGACCGTCCAGCTGCTTTGAATCATTTTCTCTGCGGAAAAACCAATAAGGGTTAGGGCAAGCATAACTAACACAGAGATAACTATTTTTTTAAAAGGCAGATATTTCATGACAATTCTCCTCAATTTTATTTGTTATATTCAATTCAATAATACGATTCAATTATAGATTCAAACAATTTAATTTGCAAAATATCCAAAGCGGTGAAAGACTTTATATTTTTCTCCTTTCACTCGAACCTCAACGCTTTTGAATTTTCCGTCCTCTTTGTAATTTAAAGGCGAATAATAAAGAAGATAATAGTTTTCAGATGCTTTGACCGCTTGATTGACCAGGTACTCTGGATTTGTAGAACTTTCCACTGATCCCCCTGTTGAGAGGGCCATTTCTCTAAAAGCACTGAAGATATCCTCTGAATGTTCATTAAAGACCAGGCCTGGCATGTTTTTGGAGGGGGGCGTCAAGAATAAGAAATGAATAGAGATAGAGGAATCCGCATAGTTCTGTTTGACAAAGTCAACATTAAAAGAGACATCTCTATGATAAAAAGAAAACAGGGTTTTTAGAGTCTGGGTTACATGTGGGCTGTCTTGATAGAGATCCATATATTTATCCATAATCCTAGGTTCTATCTGGGGAAGATATTCCCTTTGGTAAAGGAGGAAAACATGT
>JAUWVG010000452.1 GCA_030617525.1 Candidatus Aminicenantota bacterium
GAATTTTCTATTCACCAATGGGATTTTCTTTGAAAGGGATTCGACCCTATTGGAAATCCCCGCCCGCCATGTGGGTGTTCAGCTTATGAAAGAGGGCAACTTTGCTCTCTGGACGGATGCTTATGGAAACGGGCAGCCCTTCCTGGCCAATCCCAAAAACGCTGTTCTTTATCCCGGCACATGGCTTTATCTTATCTTGCCGTTTTTTCTCGCTTTCAAAATCCATTATGTGTTCCATTTTATTCTGGGCTGGTTGGGGATCTATTATCTCTGTAAATCTTATTCATTGTCGGAAAAAGCTTCTTTTTTGGGAGCAACTGCATTTTTGTTCAGTGGTATCTTTCTGTCTTCTCTCGAGTTTTACAACCATATGGCGGCCCTCTGCTGGATGCCGTGGATCCTCCTTGTCCTACACAGATATCAAAAGAGGTTTTATCCCCGTTTGGTTGTCCTAGCGGGACTCTGGTCGCTGTTGATCCTTGCCGGCACTCCATACGTCGCTGTCGTCACAGGATGTTTTGCCCTGGTTCAGACACTGCTGCTCCGGACTTTGCGTCCGAAGAGGCTCCGGATGCTTTTTTTAGCTATCGTGCTCGCATTTGCCTTAACCGCTGTTCAGTTGATCCCCACGATCGATTTTTACCAGATCGGTGTACGGGAACAGGGAACATCCGCCGTTTGGTCTTGCGAGCCTTTGCAGTTGCTCAATTTCGTCTTTCCTCACGTTCTCGGCAATGACCGCCAGCCAGGGCACGATGATTACTGGGGAAGCTTTCTGTTTGAGAAGGGGGCGCCTCTCTATTATAGTCTCTTCCTGGGTTTTGGAGTTTTTATTCTGGCCTTTTTCGGATTGAAAAGACCTCTTGACTACAGGCATTATCTGTTTATCCTTCTTTCCCTCTTCTTTGTCGTTCTTGCTCTTGGGAACAGGACTCCTTTTTATTCTCTTTGGAAATTTCTACCGCCTTTCTCGGCTATTCGATATCCTGTCAAATACTTGGTTCCCTTCACATTTTGTTTAGCGATGCTGTCCGCATTAGGTTTTGACAGGCTTTTCAAGGAGGAGGGGCGAGGCGAAAGGAAAAATGTTTCGTTCGTTATTTTTTCGGCGGCACTTCTTGTTCTGTTTTTACTTATAAAGAGCTCTTTGCTCGAGATTTTATCCCGTTTCTTTGTCATCGATAAGGCTTCGGCTGTCTCTGAATTGTCCGACTCCCTTTTTGGTGGACTCTTTCTTCTTTTTGTGTGTGCGCTGGTATTGTTTCTGTCCAATTTCCTGTTCTCAAGAAAAAAGATAATCGCCTGGGTGTTTTTAATTGTGGTTATTTTTCCACTGGTTAGCACCAACCGGTTTATCAATCCGGTTGTCCAGAAATCATTTCTGACAAAGCCTCTCCTTTTAGAAGAAAAAGAAGAACCTATAAAAATCTATAGAGATGGATATGTGCCCTTTGCTTTCAAAGAGGAAGTCGGAGGGAAGGACGGAATGTACCGCTATTTCCGGGAATCCCTTTATCCGTATTACGGTATACAATTTGATGTCAAATACGTGTTTTCAAGAGATTCTTATAATATTTACGACAAGGAAATGAGCGATATGATCGCCTCCCTTGAAAGTTTAAACCGGGAAAATATGGTCAAGCTTTTACGAATTGCCGGTTGTGACTTCAGCCTCACTCATTTTCCCATTCCCTCTCTACCATCCGAAGAAATTTATGTCGAAGGATTTAAGCTTTTTAAGCAGGAAATTCCTGGAAAGCTTCCTGCGGCCTATCTTGTCTACGACCTTCGTAAAGCGGAGACATTCGAGGAGAGGATGAATCTCTTCCAAATGCCTGATTTCAATCCTGAAATCACCTGCATTGTTGAAAAGGACCTGCCTCTGCAAGGAATACAAAGTGGTTCTAAGGAGGACATTGTTCGCACTGTCGAGCGCTTCCAGTCAAGGCAGCAATATCAAGTCTTTAACACTCGGCCTGCCGTTCTCGTTCTGCAGGGGAACTACAGTCCGGGATGGAAAGCCTGGGTCGGTAGAGCGAAAACTAAAATCTTAAAAGTGAATCTGAGCGCAAGAGGCGTCTATCTTCCGGCAGGAACACACGAAGTGACTCTCAAGTATTCTCCCAGAAGTTTCCAATTTGGACTTGTTGTTAGTTTGGTTACGTTGATACTCATTTTAGGAACCTTGGTTTATTTTTTCATCAAGAGGATTCTTACTGGGACAAAAGAATAAAAGAAGAGCTATTGAAAATATTCTGTTCCTATTTTCTGGATAACATCTTTGGGAAGACTATGGGAAAATCCCCTTAAATGTTGAGTGAGAAGATCCTTTTCTGATGTATCCACTGCATAAAAGGAGACCGTTTCACCGCCACACACAACATTATTTTGGATAGTCCATTCTCCCACTTTGATCCACTCGGAAGGGAGGCCTCCATAGGCATCGAACCAGCGATCGTAGAGGATGGCAATTTTTGTCTGATGGGATTTTGTGATCAAATCGATGAATTCGACATCGTAAGAATTCTGTTTTTTTGCTCTGGCCACTTCCATGCTGCTCAGCCCCCAAAGATCCAAACATTGAATATCAGCAAGAAAATGGATGGCCCCAATATCGTTGGCCGCAATTTTTTCGGTGCTATAAAAAGTTTTCAAAAAGAGTCCCATCTGAACCTGCTGCTCATATGTGTTTTTACTGGCTTGAGGAATATTGATAAGAGAAATGATGCCGCGGATGCCCAATGCCGTAAAGATAATGAATAAAATAAGACTCATTTCAAGCCGCCGGATTTTGTGTTTGTTTTTTTCTAAACGGGAAAAGACTTGTTTTTTATCTTTTGGCCACATTTCTTTAATGACAAGAAAAATGATGAATAAACCCGGTATCATCAGATATGCCTCATATCTGTAGAACGATCCGATCCTGGCGAATTGAATATGCAGAACCAGTGCCATAG
>JAUWVG010000388.1 GCA_030617525.1 Candidatus Aminicenantota bacterium
ACCATGCCTTTTAGTTCCGGTTTAAAAGGCTCTAGCTCATTTATAATGAGCTTGGTGTAATTTAGGACTTTTTTCCTAAAAACTTTTTTGCCCGTCTCATCGATAATACCCAAACAGGTATTATTCGAGTGGACATCGGCATCTCCATAATAATTCATCTTTTTATCTCCTTTCGACTAAAGTTTAATTCTTTCGTCCCTTTGACAAAAGGATCTTCTAGATGATTATCAGGCTTCATTAGGCAGACTGCGCAGTGATAGAATGTCCGATTGAGACCTTGATGCTTAACGAAGCCTGACTCCGATGAAAGCGAGGACGGAGATCGAGTGAGTTTTCCTCGCTGGGGAAAACGGAACGTGGTTTCTTTTCACTTTACAGAACTCAAAAAAAATCGCGGAAATGGGGATGCGTCCTCCATCCTGCTCAAAGTTGAAATTTGGGGGGGATAGATGTATCCTAAGTGTTCAGATTCTGGAGACGGCGGCTATGAAAAATTTTTTTATATATCTTCCAACTCTTTTGATAATGGTTGTTGTTTTTTGTTTTGCAGGACCTCTGGATAATGATCTTTCGATATCTCTTGAAGTGAAACAGGTTGAAAACTTCACGACGACATCCTTGAGCTTTGTTTTCTATCTAAATATAAAAAATGTGTCGTCAAAATCCTATTTTTTAACCCGATACAGATACCGTTTTGTCGTGGACGAAAGGGAATATCTACAGCTCAATACAGTTTCTTCTGCAGGATTAGAAATCAGGCCATTAGAGACCACAATGATTGCTATCCCTGTCAAAATCACTTACGAGCATCTTTTCCAAGCCATTAAAGGCATAAGTGAGATGGACTCCGTGACCTGTTATTTAATGGGAGAATTGTTTTTTAGTGACGGCAGAAAAGAGCGAGGCAGTCTTCCTATAGCTTTTAACGGAGAATTTCCGATTTTTAAAACTCCTGAGGTCGAAATCCTATCACTGGATGCAAACGTCATATCCATTGCAGGTGCCGATCTGGATTTCCATGTCAAAATTAAAAACAGCAACGGATTTAATCTTCGGATCCATGAAATTACGTACACTTTGAAACTAGATGGACTTCCTGTTGATGAAGGGCAAATAGAAGGGGATAAAAATATTGAGACACGGGGGGAAAAGGATTTTGCGCTTCATCTGCTTCTCAATTTTTTTGACGTGGGAAAAGAACTTTATCCCGTTCTCCAGAAAAGTGATGTGGAGACGGCATTCTCCGGAGAGATCGGAATCCTTACAAATTGGGGTCGAATGCGAATTCCATTTTCCATAAATAAAAAACTTCTCTTAAGACATCCATGATGATAAGCATCATCATTCCCAGCTATAATCGAGATGAATTTTTAAAAGAAGCCATACAATCCGTCCTAGCCCAGGACTATTTTGCCCGTGGCTCAGAAGCCAGCCGATTCGAACTTGTGGTCATTGATGATGGCTCTACTGATCAGACAAAAGCCGTTGTGGAGTCTTTTTCCTCTCCTATTGTCTACCGTTATCAAAACCACAAGGGTGTCAGTGCAGCAAGAAATCTTGGAATCAAATTATCTCAGGGGGACTATGTGGCTTTCTTGGATTCAGATGATCTGTGGAAACCGGACAAAATCACGATTCAGATGAGTTTGATGAAATCTTTACCGCAGACCAAAATCTGTTACACAGAAGAAATCTGGATTAGGAACTCAGTGTTTGTAAATCCGAGAAAAAAACACCGGAAGTATTCAGGCTGGATTTTTGAAAAAGTCCTTCCTCTCTGTCTTCTCAGCCTCTCATCTGCCCTTTTCCATCGATCTGTTTTTGAAGCGGTAGGAATTTTTGATGAAGATCTTCCGGCTTGTGAAGATTATGATTTTGGGATACGAGTTGCTTTGAGATATCCTATCCATCTGATCACCAAACCTCTGATAGTCAAAAGAGGGGGTCATCCTGATCAGCTGTCGCATAAATACTGGGGAATGGATCAGTTCCGTGTCAAGGCTCTGGAAAAAACTTTCCAGATGGAATTGTCCCCTCTCCAGGAAGAGCAGGTGAGGAAAGAGCTGCTAATAAAGTGCAAGATTTTAGTGGCTGGATTCGGGAAAAGAAACAAGATGTCAGAAGCCAATTATTATTCTGGCCTCATCGATAAATATCAGAAAAAATAGGAGGAAAAATGAGTATCATTGATGTGATGCGGACACGGAGAAGCACGCGTAAGTACAAACCAGATCCAGTTCCTGAGGAGGTTTTTCTAAGGGTGATGGAAGCTGTGCGCATAGCCCCCTCTGGAAAAAATCTCCAGCCTTGGCATTTTGTCATCGTTAAAGACAAAAAAATGAAAGAGAAATTAGCCGTATCTTCGGCGCATCAGTATTTTATCGCGGAAGCACCTCTCATTATCGTCGCCTGCGCATACCCGGAGAATTCCTATGCCAAGATGGGGAGATACATGAAATCCTGGCCCGTAGATGTCGCCATTGCGGTCGATCATCTTATGCTTAAAGCAGAGGAAGAAGGCTTGGGAACATGCTGGATTGGGTCATTCCGAGAAGAAGAAGTGAAGGCGCATTTGGGTGTACCGGAGGATGTTAAAGTCCTGGCCTTAACGCCCCTGGGGTATCCAAATGAAGTCCCTAAAGACAGAGGCAGGAAAAGCCTGGACGAGATAGTATCTTATGAAAAATTTTTAGCTTGAATTATTCATAAAAACAGCCGATACCTTCATTTCTCTTCAATGATATCAACTTGATAGCATAATGGCTCTATCAAAACCAGTAATTCATGCCAACGCTGATGGTCAATCCGCTAAGATCAAAAGGTTCAAACCCAATGAATGCTTCTTTGAGGGTTCCTGTCGCCTGGCTGTATTTGACTTCCCCTTCTATGCTGATCCGGTTGGCAATGGGGACCATAACCCCGCCAAGAACGTGGAATCCGAAGCTAATTTTATTTTCTTCTCGGGCATCGACAGGATATGTGGGATAGCCAATGACAACGGCATTGAGATCCACATCGATGAATTCTTCTCCGGCATTAAAATCGATCATGTCTCCTTGAAGCCGGACCGTCCACAGGTAGGCACTGACGCCGCCTCCGACAAAAGGAATGATTTTCCCTTTTCTCCCAAGAGGGGTGAGCTTTATGGATGCCTGAACCGGCGTGATTGAAACTGAAAACACATGGCTGATGGGGTATCCTTCGCCGTAATCGAAGGCGTAACTCTCATCGCCGATATCCTCTCCCACATAGTCGTTATAAATGCCGGATTTATTTTTTGTGTACCCCTCAATATTTAAAACGATACTGAATTCTCGGGAAACAAAATATTCATAGCCAAAAGCAAAATTTGTGTTCTGGAAATCGGCTTTTATGAAGCTCATGTTTATGAACTCTTCTTCCCATAAATCACTCATGGCTCGCGGAATAAAATAGCCAACTTTGATTGAAACCACATCGGAAAAAATAAATCCTGGCAGACATAAAATGAGTGCAAATCCAATTATTAAATTTTTCTTCATTGTCTTTCTCCTCTGCTGGATAGATATGCAAATACCATGCCAAGTCTTATGGAATTATCCACAGGG
>JAUWVG010000476.1 GCA_030617525.1 Candidatus Aminicenantota bacterium
AAATCAATCAATGAAAGATGGATCCATTCGGTCTTATCGACAATCAGATTCTGAAGCTCCGTGGACCAGGAATCCGAATATGGCCTGATGAAAATGGCCCAACGCGCAATTTGTTTGAAAAAGAGAGAAGAAATAAGGGGGATAAGGCCGCCGGCCAGAACTGAAATTCCTGACCATCTGAAAAAACTCGCCGGAGAGACTGCCGCAATAAGTGCAGCCAGAAAGAGAACAGCTGCCGGGAACAAAAACAGAGAATAGGACAACCAGGTGACCACCCGGGATATCCCTAATGGGAAATAATGTACATCTTCAAATATGGAAATATCGTCTGGAATATCGTATTCGATAGAATCTCTCATATCCTCAAAAATCGAAGCGAGAGTTTCTCTATCCGGACGGCAGGCTTTCCGGGAAAACCAATCCACGTCATTCCCTCTGAAGCGATCCCACCTCCTCTGGCCCATCTCATCACATAATGGCAGATTGTCTAAAACATCCTCTATGTAGAGGAAAAACTCCTCATGAAGCAGTGCATCTTTTAAGGGACGAAGATCAAAGACAAGCGTTCTCACTTTCCTGTTCCCTCTGAGAATATCTTCAACATCTTCAAAGAGTCCGGACAGTTCATGATCCATCCAGTCTTCAAGACCGATCCGCCTTATCAATTCCCGGGGAGAAATCTCAACGCTGGCCGCCGCTTCAAACCATGCCCGTGTGTTGGGATCGGAAATCACATTCTTTTTCTGCCCCTCTTCAAACACCTCATCGAGGATTAAGGGAATCTCGGCAAAAATCTCCTGGGGAAATTCAGTGATGAATTCGGGTGAGACAGCCGCTTTAGTGATACCGACCGCCCAGATGATTCCAAAAATCAAGGGCAGTCCTAAAAAGAGTATCATAAGAAGACCGATTATTTTTCTGAATGTATTCATTGGTTTGCTCCCTCCACTAAAATTCATCCAACACTACTCTATACGAAAGAACAAGACTGAAGGTTTTTTCTGTACTCACCCACAAAAAAAATGGATAATGACGGCCATAATGGTTGAGCTAAAAAAAGACCTCCGGCTGTATGGTTTGATCATGGTGGCCATCGGATCCTGTATCGGATCGGGGATATTTTTAACCCCTTCACAGATTGCCGGTCATCTCCCCGCTCCCCTACTTATACTGATGGCTTGGGGCTTGGGCGGTGTCATAACCCTCACGGGGGCTTTAACCTTTGCGGAACTCGGCGCCATGTTTCCCCAGGCAGGGGGCGTCTATGTCTATTTAAAGGAGGCCTATGGGGATCTGTTCGGATTTCTGTATGGATGGGTCTATCTCGTTGTCATTACATCCGGCGCCAACGCGGCTTTAAGCATCGCATGCGCATACTACCTTGCTTTTTTGTTTCCATTAAATGAGACCGGCATCAAAATTGTGGCTGTTCTGGCTCTTGTTATTGTGACTTTTATAAATATTTTTCGTGTCCGGGTAGCCGAAGTTTTCACCAACATCTTTACCGGATTTAAACTCGTTGGGATCGCAGCTGTGATCGGAATCGGACTCTTTTTTGGAAATGTAAAATTTAATCTTTTTGAATCGGCCACAAAGACAGAAACCGGGAGTCTCCCGGCCGCATTTGGATTGGCACTTATCGGCGTGCTGTGGTCATATGGAGGCTGGCAGCACGCATCCTTTGTGGCCGGAGAAGCCCGCGATGCCCGGCGGAACATCCCCAGGGCCATGATTTTCGGTTCCATTATCGTTACCGCTGTGTATCTTTTAACAAATCTTGCCTATCTCTTTCTTCTTCCTGTTGATCAAATCGCCTCATCTCAGAGTATCGCCGCAGACGCTGTCTCCACACTTATTCCTTTTGGTGGAGCCCTCATTGCCGTGCTTATCGCCATTTCCACCTTTGGCACTCTGGGTATTTATACACTGTCTGCACCACGAATCTATTATGCCATGTCTAAAGACGGATTATTTTTTAAAAAATTGGCCTGGGTTCATCCCAAGTTTCGCACTCCTATTTATGCGATTCTGGCTCAATCTACCTGGGCGGTTGTTCTTCTTCTCTTCTGGGGAACTTTTGAAGATTTGATCACCTATGTCGTTTTTACCGACTGGATATTTTTCGGGCTGACTGCCGCAGGTGTTTTTGTCCTCCGGCACAAACGCAAAGATTTGGCCCGTCCCTACAAAACGTTTGGTTACCCTGTGGTCCCCTTGATCTTTATTACCATCACATTTCTTTTTGTGCTCAACGCGCTGATCGTAAAGCCTCTCCATGCCTGGGCCGGCCTTTTCCTCATCTTCGTTTCCCTGCCAATCTACTATTATTTTAAGAGAAAAAAGAGAAAGACGGGATAAATCCTCAAAATGTCCAAACTGTGTTATTCAAGAACGAGTTCTGTAAAGTGAAAAGAAACCACGTTCCGTTTTCCCCAGCGAGGAAAACTCACTCGATCTCCGTCCTCACTCTCATTTCCCATGAGGGAAATGAACCGTGCCCTCTCGTCCTCCGATACGGATTTCTCCATCATCTTCCCAGAACTCTAAATAAAATCACGGAATTGGAAATGCTTGCCCCCACACTCTATTTTTTGTCATATGAGGCTCCTTGTGTCAGAGAATAAAGGGAACAAGAGCTTTTCTTTTTTGAGGATAATCCGGGAAATTTTTTATGTACCAGCTGTGGTTAGCAAATGCCCGAGGCGCAAGATTTGCCATTGTCCAGAGAGCAAACGCAGCTCCCGGCAGTGACCAAGTTGCTACTGCCCAACC
>JAUWVG010000059.1 GCA_030617525.1 Candidatus Aminicenantota bacterium
GTAGCCTGTTCTACGAGTTTTATCCCCCGCTTCAGGCTCCATTTCAGGTTGGACTGGGCCTGGAGGAAGAGCGGAATTCCTTCAGAAAATTTTTCTCGGATATTTTTTATCGTTTCTATCTCCAATTCCCTGGTGACGACAAGTTTCACCTCCTTGGCCGAATCCGCATATTCCGGTTGGACAAAGTATTTCTCCGGTTTTGGAGACACGGTGTACCAATCCACTGGCAGGTTTTGGTAGAAAATCCCATTGGTTTCGACCTGAATATTCCATTTGTCCGCTTTGAGTCTTTTTGTCAGTGAAGTGATGTCTTGGAATAGGGGTTCACCACCGGTCAGGCAGATCCACCGGAATGGGTGAAAACGTCTTAAGTCCTCGACCTCGGTGCAGATTTGATCTGAAGACAAGTCTTTGCCATCGTTCCATGCGTATTGTGTATCGCAAAAGTCACACTTGAGATTGCACCCGGACAACCTGATAAAGACAGTGGGCTCTCCCTGCCGGAGTCCTTCTCCTTGGAGAGAATAAAAGATTTCGTTAATCTTCAGAGTATGTGGCTGAGGCATCTTTCGATTCCCAGACCGTAACGGCCTTAACGGGATAGTGTTTTTTAAGTTCTTGGAAAAAATGTTTCGATAAATTTTCGGCCGTTGGATTGAATGTGTAGATGTCGTTGAGAAGTGTGTGATCGGGGAGAATATCAGAGAGCTTCTTTTTTATATCTTTAAAATCATACCCAATCCCAATCGAATTGAGTTCGATCGCTCCAATGTGAACTTCGACACTAAAGGAATGTCCGTGAATTTTTTCACATTTTCCCTTATAGCCTTTTAAATAATGGGCCGCCTGGAAAGTTTCTTTGACTTTGAGTATCCAACTCATAATTTTCCTTCCTTTTTGAGACGATTGAGGAGGGGATCTTGTTTTCCTGTTTCTTCCCATGCCTTTTGACGCAGAAGACAGGAGGAACATCTGAGGCAGGGAATTTCTTTGCCTGCATAGCAGGATATGGAATAGGAGTAATCCGCTCCGAGCGACAATCCCTCTTGGATGATTTCTGCTTTTTTTAGGCCTACAAATGGAGCCAGGACTTTAAATGCGGTCTTGCCCCCATGGGCCGCCTCTGTGCCGAGGTTGATTGCAAATTCCATTGCCTGGGCGAAATCGCGGGTTGTGTCCGGATAATTAGGGGAATCGATCACATTGAATCCGCAGATGATGTCCTGAATATTTTGGACTTCTCCCCAGGCCGCAGCCATGGAGAGAAAAATCCCGTTCCGGAAAGGGACATATGTCGAAGGAACACCGGCCTCGATGTCTTCGTGGGCAAAAAATTCCGGGAGATTTTGTGTCGGATCCGTGAGTGAGGATCCGCTGATTTGTTGGAGATCCACAAAAAGAATTGTCTGAGAAATGTTTAGAGCATCTGCTGTTTTTTTCGCCATCTCAATTTCGACGGCATGTCTTTGTCCGTAGTTAAAGGTTAGGGCATGGACGTTTTCGTAGTCTTTGCGGGCCCAGTAGAGTGCGGTTGTGGAATCGATACCTCCGGAAAAAAGCACGCAACATTTTTTCATCATCAAGATGATAAAAGAACCCCCCCCTTTTTGCAAGATTCGGGGCCTGGCTTTGAAGATTTCGAATTAATTGGGGACAGTCCCCACTTTTCCGATTGAAGATGTGAATAATTTAAGAATAGGGGCCTGGCCTTCAAAACATGAATTATTCTGCAAATATTTCATGTTTTGAAGGCCAGGCCCCAAAATTTTATTCACATCTTCAAAGCCTGGCCCCGAATCTTTACTTGAAGGGGGAAATATGAGAAGCTTTATGTCTCAAAACAGAACGATTATTTTAGGTTTGAAGGACTGAGAAAATGGAAAAAGAGGAAGTCGAAAACGAGCTTGAACAAGACGATCAGCAGAGTTCGGTAGAGAAATTTTCAGGGAAAATCGATCTGACCTTTCGTGATGACCAGCATGATTACGACTGGCTTCTGGATGTTCTCAGAGGTGGAAAACCTAGAGGAGTTCGCTTTCGCCTGGTCGATTCGGGGAAATTCGAAGGACACCAGCTTGAAAAAATGGTTGGGATGGGCGCCGATCTCTATACATCGGATCGCGTGAGAAAAGACGTCCTAGAATTGGAGTTTATTCTCAAGGCGGCGAAATCTGGAGGCACGACTGCTGCCTTTTTGCTTCAGAATGAAATTGTTTCTGAAGAAAAACATGGTTTTATTCCGCTCGCTTCACTTGCTCATCTGGGCAGACATGGCCTTTTTGTTCATGTATCCAACCGGGAGAAAGACAGAAACCTCGCGGACCTCTCTCAAATTGCCGTCGAGTGCCGTAAGGGTTTCAGCCGTTTAATCTATTACCATCACGGCCGTATGACTCCAGAGTTTGTGGGCCTTGCGAAGGAAGGGATTTGGATTCATGTGTCCAATAAGAGTATTCAATCTGAAGATGATCTGTTTCTCTTTCTCGACATGACTGAGGCCGCCCGGATGTCCGGAGCCAACTGTGTCCTCTATGTGGAAAAAGAGATGAGCTTCTCCTCTCTTCATGAAGCCATTAAATCCCCGGCTTTAGTCCTGTTCAAAACAGCGCCAGTAGATTTTAAATCCCCTTTTAAACCTCTTGTTGATGAAGCGAAAAGCAAACATCTGGATTACAGAGCATTCTATCTCTACTCGACATTTTTGCTGTAAACAAAATAGGAATCGAAGTTCGGCCTTGAGGATTTCAACTTGTTCTGATTATTGATCTATAATTTCGGATAGATACGAAACAAGCTCCTTATTTTTTTTAATCTCATAGGCCTCATCCTGGGACAATCCGAATTTCTGTCGCAGGGATTCCAGAATATGGATAATAGAGAGGGCCACTTCCGAACCGAATTCGGCCTGGATGTTTTTATTCTTAAGATACCGCATGCTTTCAAACAAAACGGCGTTGGCTTCTCCGTAAGAAATGGGCTTCCGGATGCCGTAGGGTTTGATCCATTGAGGGTGGTTTAGGGTGTCATTGACGTGGGATTGGATGAGATGGGTGGCTCGTCCAATAAATTTCAAATTGGAAGGTCGTATATGAGTCAGCGTATTGCCGACGACTCTTCCCAAGTCGGCCATCACAGCGGTAGAAAGTGTGTTGAGAAGGATTTTAAGAGCAATCTGCTGGTTTACAGCAAAAGGATCATTAGTCGAGTCGACAAAGACCGTGACCAGGGCGTTTCTTGTGATGCCTTCGGTTGCGGGCAGATTATTGACATGTTTATGGATATCGTTTTCAGGCTGGCTGTGGATAAAAAGGATGGCAGAATTTTTGCTGTTTCCGGAAAAAAGAGACAAAAACCTTCTGAGATGTGAACTCTTTTCGGAAAGGTTTGTCTCTTCCAAATCCATCAATACACAGACTCCTAGATCACCGGTTCTGGGACCGCGGTTGATGAGGTTGAATGATGCCAGAGAAAAATCGTAGAGAAGCTTCTGATTTTCCCCTGTGTTTTTGAGATGGTCTAGAGCCATTTTTTTTACTCGGGGATCGGCGAGTACTTCAGAAAAAGGAGTTTTATAGTGAATTGGATCCAGTCCTCGAAAGTCCCTCCCCAATAAGGCCTGCCAGGATTCCTCACGTCCGGATGCGGCTGTCCACACTTGAATCCAAGACCTTCTGTTTATTGCTGCGTTGGTGTCAAGTGGAGGAAGGGAGAAATCAAGACTCATTTCAATACTGTCTGAGAGTGCTGCCAGCAGTCCCTTTTGTGCAAAGTAGGTCACACGATGCCCGGATTTGTAAGTTTCAGCCTCTAATTGGGAAATCCTCGCTAATGCGGGTAGATTGTCTTTGATCTCTTTCAGAATTGCGGGGAATTCTGAAAGCTTTTCTGTCAGTGTGGACCTGTCCAAAAAGCCGAGTCTGGCCATCTCTTTTTTGGACAGGACATTCTTTAGAGTCCTGTGCAATGCGTTTTGAAGAACATGCCCGAAAAAAAAGGCATTGATCGTTCCAGCCTGCATGCGGGTCGAACCTGAAATGGACTGCGGACCTGTGGATAGATTGATTTTTGTAATCCCTAAATCTTCAATGATGCTCTGGCTTCGATCTAAACTGAGGAGTTCGTCATCCGGATTGTTATAAATGAAATAGAGATATTTTTGGGCACTTTGGGGATCATAAAGCCCGTCAGTTTTCCATGAATCGACAGCGGCCTGAAGAGTTCCGATAACCGCCGGTGTGTCTCCGCCCTCCGAAAAACAGATAACCACATCCTCTTTCTTTATGCCGTGTTCTTGGAGCTGGAGCCATCCCATAAGCAGCAGGTCATCCAATCCTTCCATTGATCCCATTAAGGCACGGTCTCCGCCAGTCATCTCTCCTATAAGCAGATCCGGGATGTTTGCTGGTATCGAGGTCTCGAGTTTGTTCCAAATTTTTCCTGTTCCCCTGACTTTTTTCCAGAAGGGACGCCAGAAAGCACTCTCTACCTGCTTGGCCAGGCCATTTGTTGCACCACTGTAGATGTAGATTTTATGTCCGGTCAAAATAGCTCTTTCGATGGACCGCACAAGCCTGTTTAAAACGAGTGTTTTTTTGGCCACAGCATCCAGCGTTTTTACGATATCTTCATAGGAGACGAGGATCTGCCTAAGGCCTTTTTCATGGTCCTCCCGGATCAACTGGCTGAAATTCCGTGTTTTTTGATGAGGCTGTTCAGTTAAAAGATTTTGAAGGAAAAATTGAGTTTTGTTCTGGATGAAGTCAATAGAGTCTGGTGAAGGCGTTATATCCAGGAGTTTAAGAAGTGTTGTTTCGGGTCGAGTTTCAGACGCTGGTTTTTGCTGGAGTGCGGAGAGGGGCAAAAGGGAAAGAGCGATCAAGGCAAGGAGAGAGACCGTTCGCTTCATGTCCGGATCAACCGTATTGATGTTTGTCGTCAATGATGTCGTTTTCTTTCCAGTCCTTGATCCAGTCATCGGTGCTGAATTCCAATATATTGCCGTCTTTTCCAGAGCTGATGACGCGTTTCAGTCCGGCGTTGATGATCATTTTTTTGCAGATGAAACACGGGATGGCATCGATAGTCTTTTTCTCGTCAACCGTTGTCCCGTGGATATAGATATCCCCGCCAAGAAGACTGACTCCCGCTCTTGCGGCGTTGATGATGGCATTCTGTTCGGCATGTACGCTCCTGCAGAGTTCATACCGGTGTCCGTGAGGTATGTTGAGTTTGTCGCGGAGGCAGGATCCGTGTTCAAAACTGGATTTGGTTTTCCGTGGGGCGCCGACATATCCTGTGGATATGATCTGATCATCACGGATGATGATGGCACCAATAGAGCGGCGGAAACACGTGCTTCTTTTGGCCACTTCCTTGGCGATTCCTAGATAATACTCGTCTTTGGACACTCTTTTTGGGCTCACAGAAATTTCTCCAATTTATTGTATAGGTCTTCAAGGGATCCTTCGTTAAGGACCGTAAAATCCGCCATTTCTAAACATGTGTGGAGCTGCTGCTGTGTCGGATTTGTTGTTTTTTCTTCGTCTTCTTTCTCTATAAATTCTTGTAGAGTGGCCGCCGATTCATCACGGCCGCGCTTTTTGACGCGTTCATATCTTAGCTCAACATCGGCATCGATAGCCAGGAGAATGAAGTTTTTTTTACTTTTCAAGAAGCGGACCTCTTCGGGATTCCGGATACTGTCGATGACAGCTTTGCCTTCTACTTTTTTCATCACCTGCTGTGCCAGAAAATCAGCCCCACCCAACGAACGGAGTTCATTTCCTTTTCGAATTAAATTATCCCGCGTGGGTTCTAATCCATCTTTATTGAGTTCCTCCCGAATCACATCTGAGAGCGAATAGGAGGAATATCCTTTACTGATGAAATACTCTGCAGCGGCTCCCTTTCCTGAACCATTTGTGCCTGTCAATCCGATTGTTTTCATTTGTTTCTAGCCTTACTTTTTAAACGAACGCGGAGCTCTCCTGATGTAATTCTGAAGGGGGCTTCCCTTGAATATTCTGGAGGAGAACGGGAGGAGGGCAGGCAGAGCCCGAATTTTTTCCCAGAACCGATTATGGTGGAAAACATTCATGGATACCTTGAGCAGCTCCAAAAGATCTTCTCCATAAGGGTACCACCAAAGCTGTGTCCTTTTTTTAGAAAAATCAAAACTTATGTATTTAATATTCACGAGCTCTAAAATGCCGTAAGGACCATGAGACCGTCCTATGCCAGTATGTTTGACTCCTCCCCATAGAGCCCCCGGTTCGACAAATGAAAATAGATGGTCGTTTATCGTGACCGAGCCGACATGAAGCCTTTTCGACAATTGTGAGGACAGTTTTTTATTTCTTGTCCACACAGAGGCGGTCAATCCATAGTCCGAGTCATTAGCAAGGTTCACGGCTTCCTCCACATCAGAAACCACCAAAATAGGGAGGATGGGGCCGAACGTTTCTTCTGTCATGATTTTCATACTGTGATCAACCTGAGTGAGCACTGTGGGCTTAAAATAGTATCCCGGGACATCCTTCACTTTTTCTCCACCCACAAGAATGCGTGCGCCCTTCTCTTTGGCGTCTTGAATATGGTCCTCAACGATATCCATCTGAGAGGGAACAGCCAGAGGCCCGACATCTGTCCCTTTCTCCAGGGGATCGCCAACCTTGATGCTTTTTGCCAGGGCCACAACTTTATCGATGAACACTGCAGCCACGCTCTGCTGCACATACACTCTTTCTATGGAGGAGCACACCTGGCCGCAGTTGGTGAATGCACCCCACACAGCCCCTCGTGCCGCTCTGTCGAGGTCCGCATCCTCGAGCACAATCATCGGGTCTTTTCCCCCAAGTTCGAGAACCACATTGGTTAAATTTCGACTGGCCAGCTCCATAACCCGCTTACCGGTGGTGGCGCTCCCGGTAAACATGATGGAATGGATGTCCGGATGAGTGATCAATTCCTCAGCTTGGGAGATGCGACAGCAGACGACATTCAGAACTCCCGGGGGAAGGCCTGCTTCTAAGAAAATCTCACCAAGCAGGAGGGCCGTAAATGGAGTCGATGAGGAGGGCCGGAGAATGACGGAATTCCCTGCCGAGAGTGCACTGATCACTTCGGCCACCGGGATTACGAAAGGATAATTCCATGGAGAGATGATAAGAGTGGGGCCCAGGGGATGAAAAACATATTCGCTTTTTTTGTGCGCGAAATAGGTGACATGATGGTCGGCTTTTCTCGGCTTCAATATTCTCTTTATATTTTTTCCGTAGTAATCCAGAGCCTCTAGGCCGCCCTGGACTTCACTCATCATGGATTCGGGAAGTGGAGAACCTTTCTCCTTGGAGATGATGGCGGCCGCTTCCTCCCTCCTTTTGAGCAGGATGGCTTTGGCCTTCATAAAAATAGCCTTTTTGTCTTTAAGAGAGAGGATTGACCATGTCGGGAATGCCTCGTTTGCAGCCAGGACGGCTTTTTGACAATCAATCGATGAGGCGAGGCTGAATTCACCAAGGGATTCGAGAGTAGCCGGATTTATGGATTCCTTTTTGTCGTCTGTTTCAATCCGTTCATTGTTGATGATCAGTCTTCCGTCCATCTTGTTTAGAGCCTCCCGGATAATAGTCTTCTGCACCAGGACAGGAATAGAAAAAAGTAGGAATCGATAATCAGATCCAGCCGTAAAAGAGGATTTATAATTCTTCCTCTGAGGAGCCAGAAGAGAACGAGATCCTTGTGCTTTGGCGGGCAGCCTTTGATTTTGACCTGCTTCCGGGCTTTGACTTTGCCTTGTATTTCTGTGCAGGATCCAATTTTCATTAGACGGTCTGCGCAAACATCCCCCTTGTATTTTCCGATAACCACCGTCCACTCCGGCAGCTTTTTCCAGAGCTTGGGCTTACGATCCTTGATCATGTACAGCCAGTCGAGGAAGACGCCGTGGCATCCACCGGAACAGTAGGGCAAACCGCACAAAATTTTCATGCCGGTGTCCACTTGATCGACTTTTTTCAGACCCAGATCCCAGGTTTTGGTTGTTTTTTGGATCTCTTCGAGAGAAATGTCTCCCCCTATCGTAATTTCACTCAAGTCCAGCGGTCCATAACCTCTCAAATGGGCGATGCTGAGATAGGGTATTTTTTTAGGGTCAAGGTGCAGGATGTGGGCGCAGACAGCATCGTGGGCGACCGGATTTTTGGCCAAAATGATAAGTCCGAGATGAACCCCGTGCTGTGTCATTTGATTGCCGCCGACGGCGGCTTCAATAGCATCTGTAACAACAAGGTCGGGAAGCCCAACTTCTAAAAGATCGGCAATCTTTTGATCGAGCTTAAAGTTGTGGTTCCACATCCTCTCCCTGTCCAAGAGGATCCCGATGTTCAATTTGAGGGCTGCTGTCAGGCCGTGGCTCAGGACATTGCTTTTTAATTTTGGCGCATAGACAAGGAAGTCATTATCGGCAATCGATGTTCCTGTCGTGATGGTCTCGTGAACCGTGCCTTTAGAGAGGGGGATACGGCTTTTTTTGTCCTCTTCTAAAGGGAGAAGTTTGATTCCGTGCAAATTTTTCAGACGTCTGTAGCCGGCCCTTCGGAACATTCGGGATGTCGGCAGTCCGGTTCCTGATTTTTCGGTGATCGTAACTTTCGAGTTCGGACCTTGAAGCTTTTGGAGGGACATGAGAAGGCCGTCAAGAAATTCCGGCCGGGTGAACGCAGAGGGAGCCAGTTTGTGGTGGGCCAAAACAACATTGGGTTTTATCGTTATGTTTTCCCTGGTCGTTTTTTCTATTCCCAGTTCATCCATTCCTTCAGTGATGATCTTCCGGATGAATTCGGGATTATATTCTGGAACTCTTCGGAGAAGGACTTTTTCCATATTGAGTATCTTAGCCCGCGAGGGTGTCTTCAGAGTTGTTTTCCTCTTTTATTTTCTTCTTGCCGAAGATAAGGGCGATAAGAATGCTGAGCCCGTAGAGGGCGAGCATGGGGATGGCAACGAGACTCTGGACGACCATATCCGGGGTAGGAGTGATGATGGCGGCTATAACAAATACGCCGAGTACGGCATACTTGAAATTTTTAATCATCCATTTTGCAGTGATCATTCCCATCCGGGCTAGGAAAAAAG
>JAUWVG010000436.1 GCA_030617525.1 Candidatus Aminicenantota bacterium
CGATCTGATTGATGCGGGATTGGATGCCATCAATCCTGTACAGATCTCCTGTCCCGGCATGGATTCCGCCCGATTGAAATCTCAATTTGGAGAAAAACTCACTTTTTGGGGAGGTGGTTGTGATACGAGATTTATGCTGCCTTCTTCGACTCAAGAAAACATTCAAAAACATGTGAAGGAACAGATCAAAATATTTGGTGCGGATGGAGGATTTGTTTTCCAGCAGGTGCACAACATTATGGCCGATGTGCCAATGGACAATGTTGTCGCGATGTTTGAAGCTGTCCATGCTTCAGACTGAATCCAATAAAAATAATGAACGGAATCGACAGTGCAATTGTTATTATCTACTTCATATGCGTTATGGGACTGGGTTTCTGGTACAGAAAGCGCGCTTCAAAGAGTTTAGAGTCTTATTTTTTGGGCGGAAAAAGGCTTCCCTGGTTGGCTCTGGCCATGTCCGGTTCGGTGTCCAATTTCGATATCACAGGCACGATGTGGATTGTTTCCATCATGTTTGTCCTCGGAATGAAATCCATGTGGCATCATTGGATGTGGGGTTTTTTGATGGGAGCATTTTTTTTGTCCTATATGGGCAAATGGGTTCGCCGTTCAAATGTTTTAACGGCTGCAGAATGGATGAGGACCCGATTTGGGGACGATTCTGCCGGCCGCTTGGCCAGGACGGCATATGCATCGATGGCTGTTCTGACACTGGCCAGTTTTGTTGGATACGCCTTCCAGGGGATCGGCAAGTTTGCCTCCGTTTACATCCCTCTTGAACCAAATTTACTGGCTGTTTTGATCATTGGGTTGACCACTATCTATGTTCTTTTGGGCGGTTTGTTCAGTGTGGTTGTCTCAGATGTGATCCAGACTGTGGTCCTGACGGTTGGCAGCCTCATCATTGCTTTTATCGCCTGGTTAAAACTGACCCCTGAAGGACTAGCTAAAGTTCCAGACGGCTTCACCTCTTTGTCTGTGCCCTGGAAATTACCGGAGTTGAGCGGTACGGACAATGCCCAGTTTGAATTTTTTGGAGCTCTCGTTATTGTCTGGATTATGAAGGGATTGTTGATGAATGCCGGGGGGCCGGCACAGATGTATGATTTTCAACGCTTTCTTGCCGCACGGAACGAGCGTGATGCTGCAAAAATTGGAGCTGCCTGGAGTGTGTTTTTGATTGTACGATGGGCTCTGGTGATGGGTATAGTGCTGTTGGCGCTGACAGGAGTCTCTGGAGTTACTGATTCTGAAAAAGTCATGCCCCTGGTGTTGAAAGATTTTTTGCCTGTTGGGGTGAGGGGAATTGTTGTGGCTGGGCTGTTGGCTGCTTTTATGTCCACATTTAGCTCAACCGTTAACAGCGGGGCCTCATTTATCGTACGTGATCTCTGGCAGCCTTTTAAGAAAAAACAGGTCACAGAGCGGCAGGCCGTGCATTTCAGCTATTTTGCCACAGTCCTGCTTGTTCTTTTTGGAATTCTCATTGGATTTCAGAGCGGCTCCATCGCAAAGATCTGGAGCTGGATGATGATGGCTCTGGGCGGTGGAGTTTTAATGCCGAATGTCCTGCGTTGGTATTGGTGGAGAATGAACGGTTGGGGATATGCTCTGGGAACTTTCGGAGGGATTCTCCTTTCTATCGTCTCCCTCTTCACCGACACGGTTCCGGACTATGTCGTTTTTCCTTTGATTGTTATGGCCTCACTTCTTTTGAGTGTGATCGGGTCGTTGGTCACCCGTCCTGTTGACAAAAATTTGTTGAACAAATTTTACCGGTCCATCCGTCCTTTCGGACTATGGAAACCTGTTCGGGAGGATTCCGGCCTGACGGTTTCCGAACGGGAAAATAAATCTGAAAAAGCGTCACGCTCTGTGTTGAATGTTGTTCTTGGAATGATCGCAATTGCTTCCGGCTACCTTTTCCCCATGTATCTTGTTGGACACTGGTATGGACGGTCTCTCCTGTGTCTGGGCTTTTCTCTCACGGCAGTAATTGCTCTGAAATACACATGGTACCGCCACCTGGATTAATGCCTTAAAGGCCTAAAGGATTCGAGGGTTCGAGGATTCTAGGGTTCAAGTGCTTAGAGCAAAAAATGCTGAAGAATTATGAAGACTTGAATCCTCGAATCCTTTGCATCTTAAATCGTTAGAAAAAAAACACTCGACTCCTCGAATCCTTGTATCCTTGAACCCATTCTTCATGATTCTTAATCATTTCACTCGAATCCCTGACCCCTTGAATCCTTATAATCCGTCCGATTCTCTTATTTTGTTTTTAATTGATTTCTGCTATAAATAAGGTATGGGAGAGACACATGGATGAACAAATAAACAGCAAATACTACATCGACTTAGAAGATTTGTACGGAGCGCACAACTACCACCCTCTGGATGTTGTCATCACCCGAGCCAGAGGCATCTGGGTGTGGGATCAAGAAGGAAAGAAATATCTTGATTTTCTCTCCGCCTACTCGGCGGTGAACCAGGGGCACTGTCATCCCAGAATCGTTAAAGCGCTAAAAAAACAGTCGGAGAAAGTGACTCTCACGTCCCGGGCTTTTCGCAATGACCAATGGCCGCTCCTGGCGAAAGAAATGTGTGATCTTATGGGTTTCCAGATGGTGCTTCCAATGAATTCAGGTGCCGAGGCTGTTGAAACAGCGGTTAAGGTGGCTCGAATGTGGGGATATGAAAAAAAGGGTATTCCAGAGGACCAGGCTGAGATTATTGTATGTTCTGACAATTTTCACGGCCGAACGATCACTATCATCGGTTTTTCGACCGAACCCCTGTACAGAAAAGATTTTGGCCCATTTACTCCTGGTTTTGTTGTGGTTCCTTTTGGAAATGAAAGAGATCTTGAGGAAGCCATCACGCCAAATACAGCCGCCTTTCTCGTTGAACCGATCCAGGCCGAAGCAGGAATTCTTTTTCCTCCTGATGGATATTTGAAAAGAGCGAAAGAGATCTGTGAGGAAAATAACGTCCTCTTTATTGCGGATGAAATCCAAACCGGACTGGGGCGGACGGGTGAACTCTTTGCCTGCGATCATGAGGGTGTTAGGCCGGACGTTATGATATTGGGCAAGTCCTTGGGTGGGGGAG
>JAUWVG010000479.1 GCA_030617525.1 Candidatus Aminicenantota bacterium
AAGGATTTTGAGCAGGCTGTTCAGCCAGCTCTCTCAGATCTCGGGGAAAAACTTAAAGAGCTGGGAAAGGTCCTCACTCCTCCAACTGAAGAATTCTCAAAAAAAATGAATGATTGGAAAAAATCGGTCAAACCGGTGGTCGACGATATGCGCCACCGTGTCAAGGAATGGAAGAAAAAGAATAAGGAACACCGTGATGAAGAATAAAATCCCTCAGGAATGAATAATATTACTGAATCAAACGGATATTAAAGGGATAACGATATTTTTCCCCTTCGCTGGCTTTAACAGCTGCCAGGATAATCATCACGAGAGAAAATATCCCGACAACTATCAACAGAAAGATTCCAATGAGGACAATAATCAGGATGCCCGCCACTATGGCTAAAATAGTGACCGTGATCTGAAAGTTCAGTGATTCTTTTCCCTGATCATTAACAAACTCGGACTCATCTCTTTTCATAAGCCAGAAGACTAAAGGACCTATAATATTTCCGAAAGGGATAACAAAACCTGCCAGAGCGGCAAGATGACACCCCATTCCCCAATTTCTTTCCTGTCTCTCATCCAAAGCGGGCATGATCACCTCCTCAGAACTAATATTATATATACAAAAACCTAATGTCTAGCTATCTCGGCTGATACTCCTCCCAGTCTTCCACTGCTCGATTGAGTTCCTCTAAAAATAGATTTAAACGACAAGGAGAAATTCTTATTTTCAAGCCTCTCTTCCGGACAATCTCGATCTGATTCTTGAGAGAAGTAGAGGAACTCAAGTAATTGCCCATAGGAAGACCTTTGGTTTTGGAATAAGATTCAATTTTTAAAAAAAGGATATTATAGAAAAACAAACTTGATTTGATCCGGATTTTGTCTCTGTAGATAAAGAGTTTTCGTGGTAGAACAGCCCCATACACGAGCAGCACAAAAACCGCTGCCGCAAACATAATAATTGCCCCAATCTTGGAATCTTCCACGGGCTCTTCAGGGAGAATATCTCTGGAATAGGCATCGACAGAAAACATGATCCCCAATGCAATAAGGACAACAATGGAGACCACAAGAATAAATTTTAGCCAGAGATCATATTTGACGTCATCTTCAAAAAGGACGGGTTCCATGCTCGACCTCCAATTGGGGAAGATGCCTACTTCCTTGTCTACCTTTACTTTTATCAAATTTCCACAAAAATCTCCAACATCAATTCGGAAGTATCCCCATTTCCATGATTCCAAGAATGAGTTCTGTAAAGTGATACGAAATCACGCGTAGTTTTCCCCAGCGTGGAAAACTCGCTCGATTCCGTTCCTCGCTCTCATCTCCCCGAGAAGGAGATGAACCATGCCCGCTCGTCCTCCATACGGATTTCTCTATCATCTTCCCAGAACTCTAAAGGAATCACGGAAATATGAATGCCTACCTCAATTTCTTTATTATTGAATTCAAGGACTATTCTTTTTATAATGCAGTCAAAAGTTGAAAAGGAAAGGATCATGACAATAAAACGGCGAGATTTTCTTAAGACCATGAGTCTTGGTGCTGCCTCAGTAGCCATCCCAAATTTGTTTACCAGCTGTGCTCAAAAGACAACAAAGCCAAATATCATCTATATCCTGGCCGATGATCTGGGATATGGAGAATTGGGTTGCTACGGGCAGGACAAAATCAAAACACCCAACATCGACAAACTTTCGGCCGAAGGGATTAAGTTCACACAGCACTACTCCGGAAGCACGGTTTGTGCTCCTTCCCGCTGCTGCCTGCTGACCGGAAAACACACCGGGCACTCATACATACGCGATAACGACGAACTCTCTGAGAGAGGTGACGTCTGGAATGATCCTGACCTGGAAGGACAGCGCCCACTGCTTCCTAACACAGAAACCATCGGCACTATGCTCCAGAGAGCCGGTTATACGACCGGGGCTATCGGGAAATGGGGCCTGGGCGGACCTGGAAGCACGGGGGATCCCAACAAGCAGGGCTTCGACCTCTTTTACGGGTACCTCTGTCAAAGGGTGGCCCACAATTATTACCCGACACATCTGTGGAGGAACAGTGAAAAACATATTCTTGAAGAGAATACATACTTCCGTCCTAGCCAGAAACTTCCTGAAGATAAAGATCCTTTGGACAAAGAGTCCTATGCCCCGTATTCGGGCAAACAGTATTCCATGGATTATATGGCCGAAGAGGCCCTGAATTTCATCGAAAATAATCAAAACAATCCTTTTTTTCTCTATCTCCCCTTCCCCGTGCCACATGTGTCTCTTCAGGTTCCTGAAGATTCACTCCAGGAATACGATGGCTCCTTCCCGGAGACACCGTACAAAGGGGAAAAGGGCTATGTCCCCCATATCGCCCCCAAGGCAGCCTATGCCGCTATGATCACACGAATGGACCGTGAGATCGGAAAAATTATGGCATTGCTAAAAAAATTGGGCCTTGATGAGAACACAATCGTAATCTTTACAAGCGACAATGGACCCACATACGCAGGAGGTGTCGATGCTGAATTTTTTGAGAGTGCCGGACCGTTAAGAGGATTGAAAGGCTCTCTATATGAAGGCGGCGTTCGAGTACCCATGATTGCCCGCTGGCCCGGAAAAATCCAACCTGGTACAACCACCGATCACATATCTGCATTCTGGGATGTTATGCCCACTCTGGCTGAGATCACAAACACTCCGGTCCCCCAGGATACCGATGGAGTAAGCTTTCTTCCGACTCTAATGGGAAAAAACGACCAGCAGAAACACGACTATCTCT
>JAUWVG010000490.1 GCA_030617525.1 Candidatus Aminicenantota bacterium
GTGCAAAGGCTTTTAGAATCGAATCTCTGGGCATCGGGTGAAGCTGCCATTAAGTCGGTTGAAAATAGCCTGCTCGAATACGAAAGCCAAGCGATAAAACTTGAACATTTTACCCGCTTGAATGAAGCAGAAAAGCCTGAATTAAGCCTCGCTAGCCATCTGGAAATTTCAGAGGAAATCAAAGGACGTCCCTTTTTACTGGATAGCGATTTCAAGTTGCTTGTACCCAAAATAGGCAAGGAGGACTCCGCAGTCTCCCAGTGGGGAGTAGGTTCGACAAATGCGGAGTACTCCAGTTCCTTCAAGAGAGCTGAATTGTATGAATTTTCTCAAAGGAACTACTCCCGCTCCGCTGAATATTATAGAAGATGTGTGAAATCGGCTCCATCAGCCCGATATAAAGCTATTGCTCTGGACGGCCTGGGCCGTTCACTTTTCCATCTCAAACAATATAATCAGGCTCAGAGGGTATATGAAGATCTTGTCACTCAATTTGGGCAACTCCAGAACAAAGCCGGACATCCTTATGGCATCGCAGCTGGATTGAACTTGTCTGAAATTAAAAAACTCCAAAACAAGGATGAAGAAAGTGTAAAGAATTTGCTCATGCTTTATGAGGGGATGAAAAAAGGCAGATGGCTCATTACTCTATCGAGCTATGATTTTTTTGTGGGCGAGATCGAATCCCAACTCCATAGCGGATTGAGTCAAGAGAAATATGCCGAACTCGCCGAGAGTTATGAATCTCTGAAAGAGCGAAAATCCGCTTATCTGGACGTTTTAGAGTTGGCTGACTTTTTAAACAGAGAAGTTATTCCAAAAATTGAGGAAAGATTAACCATATCCCCAACAAGAAAAGACGCCCGCTCAGCCCGCATTATTGCTACCCAGGGAGAAGAATTCTGTATGATAACTTATGGAGTATTGTCTGGCCTTCAGTCTGAAAGGAACTTATATGGGGGATTTTGTTGGGACCTTGCGCTCGTTAAAGAGAAATTAATACCAATAGAACTGGAAAAGATATCTGAAGAATCAGGCCTTCAATTCCAGGTTGTTCAAGATACGATTTCTAATCATTACTCTGGGAATGAAACAGCAACTCCCGAAAATTCTTTAACATTGTCCTTCAGGGAGTTTCCTCTCCCTTGGAAACTCTTAGTGACTCAACTCGCTTTTATAGACCTCGAAAGGTCTGCACGCCGTGAAAATTTTATCTATGGAACTCTTTTGACGGTCATTGTCGTGCTGATGCTGTTGGGAGCATTTCTGATCGTGCGTGATATTTCGCGTGAGGCAGAGATTACACGAGTGAAGACGGAATTTGTGCACAACATCTCCCATGAGTTGAAGACGCCATTGACACTGATCCGGCTTTACGGCGAGACTCTTCAGCGAAAGGAAAATCTCCCTGACAAAGAGAAACTAGAGGCTTATGAGATCATCACTAAAGAGAGTGAACGCCTCTCTCACCTTATTAACAACGTCCTGGATTTTTCTCGGATCGAGATGGGGAGAAAAGAATTTAATTTTAAGACAGGCAACTTAACAAATGTCATCAGAGACACTTTGGAATCATATCGCTATCATTTAGAAAAAAAGGGCTTCACAGTGACTTCGGATATTGCATCAGATCTTCCTGAGATGGATTTTGATGAGGAGGCGATATCCAGTGTCCTTGTCAATCTCTTAAGCAATGCTATGAAATTTTCTCCTGATAAAAAAGAGGTGTCGATAAAGCTACTAAGAGATGAGGAGAATGCCTTTCTCAAAGTAGGGGATAAAGGAATTGGTATTGCTCCTGAAGATTTATCGAGGATTTTTGAACGGTTCTTCCGATGCGAAGATCAAGTTGTCTCTGAAACCAGAGGCAGTGGTCTGGGTTTGACTCTTGTAAAGCATATCGTCGAAGCTCATGGAGGAACGATCAATGTTGAGAGTCAGCCGGAGAAAGGAAGTGTCTTTACCATAGTTCTTCCTATCTCTAGATCAAATATGGGATGAAAAAAATGGATGAAAAGATCTTGATTATCGAGGATGAAGAAGACCTGGTTAAGGGCTTGAAACTCAATTTAGCGGATGAAGGATACAGCATAGAGTGGGCACCTGATGGGGAAACAGGCCTTCGCAAGGCTTTAGAGGAGTCTTCCGACCTAATTATCCTGGATATCATGTTGCCTAAGATGAATGGGCTGGATGTATGCCGCGAAATTCGCAATAAAGGCCTAAATGTTCCGATCATCATGCTGACAGCCAAAGGGGAAGAGATCGATAAGGTGGTTGGTCTGGAGATCGGTGCCGATGACTACATGACCAAGCCGTTCAGCATCCGGGAGCTTTTGGCACGGATTAAGGCGCATTTAAGGCGGGAGAAGAGAGGGGGAAAGACCGTCCCCGACATTTTTTCTTTTGCCGATATAGAGATCGATTTTACGCACTTTAAAGTGAGGCGGGGGAGCAAGGAATGGGACCTTACATCTCTTGAGGTCGAGATCCTTAAGTATTTCATCAAACATATAAACGAGGTTGTATCCCGTGAAGATCTACTCGATAAAGTCTGGGGTTTTGATAAATTCCCCACCACCCGAACCATTGATAATCACATCCTGAAATTGAGAAAGAAGATCGAACCAGATCGCTCCCATCCCAAACACATCCTTTCTATTTAT
>JAUWVG010000420.1 GCA_030617525.1 Candidatus Aminicenantota bacterium
CAACAATATTATATAATCCAGTAAATAATGCCCCCCAAACCAGCAGCCAGATAACAATAGTGAATATCATTGTCTTTTTATTTTCCAGAAAAGAATGCCTCTCAATCGCCGGCCTCGGTCCCAGTTCTTTGGCCCAACGATTAAAATTAAAAGTGTCTTTATGAAGTACGTGAATCTAAAATTATCCTTTGGAAAGGAACGAATGAACAGTTTTAAGGCTGATAACCGTCCTTTCGAAATGATCTCAGTCCGGATAGCCGAAAAGACAAATCCCGCAGACCTTTTGCTTCGAATGAGTTCAAGGGTTTGACGTCCACCGATCCTGATGATTTCACTTTCCCATTTTTCAATAAACTGATTAAAGGCCTCTTCCCTCTTTCTGTTTGTATCTGATATCCGAGAACCCGGATGGATGTAAAAATAGATCAAGGGAATTTGCAAATAATGAAATGTCCATTTTCTGGCCAAGCTGAAAAAGAAATCATAATCTTGAAATCCATGCAGACTTTCATCAAAGCCCCCAACATAATCATAGGCCGCTCTTTTAACAACAGAGCCGGAAGTCCCAGAGGGGGGATCATGGCCTCGCAATAACTCTTCATAGATATATCCATCTTTCATATATACTGCACTCTCATAGACGACACGCGTAAATTCAGATTTCTGGTACCATCTGCAGCAGAGAAGTCCCCAGGATTCCGGAAGTGTCGAGATCTTTTCTATAGATTTTTCGAGCCACTCAGGAAGAGCCTCATCATCATCATCCAGGAAAGCGATGTATTTACCTTGAGATTCTGAAACACCTCGATTTCGTGTCGCCGCTCCCCCAATGTTTTTTTCTGTGCGGACATATTTCACTCTAGAGTCGATTTTGCTTATCTCTTTGATGATATGTTCTGTTTTATCGGTAGAACAATCATCGACAACAATGATTTCAAACTTTTTAAATGTCTGTTTGATAACACTTTTGATTGCCCTCCCTACAATATGATTCCTGTTGTATGTTGGTATGATGATGCTGATCACAGGGGAATTCATTGCTCAGCTCCTTGAAATATATGACCGTCTGTACTTTTTGATAAAATGATTCCACAAAAATCGCCAGAATTTTAGTATCACATTCGCGCGGGTTTTTCCTAAAACACAAAAGAATAAATACAGATAAACTTTTTTAATCAACATGGGATAGGATTTCGCACAGAATACAAATTCCCTCCGTGCCTGAGAGATAAGATTACTTTCAAACAAGGCTCTCCCGAGCCAGTAGTGAAGCTTACCAATTTTTTTATCCGCTAAGACACCTAATTCTTTGGCAAAATCAGGATTATTGTCTAAGGCTCTCTTTAAATTCACTATTAAATTTTCATATATTACAATTCTATTTTGACTCATCCGATTTATACCACCCCGGACTTTCGTAGACGTGTAACTTGAGTATTCACCTTGATCATGTAAAAAAAGTCGCTGCCAGAAGTCTACATCCTCTGTAACATAAAGTCGTTCGTCAAACACTCCAATTTTTTCCACACTTTTTTGCCTCACCAAAAATGAAGACACAGCGAGATCATGATGAAGAAAGTAGCCTTTTGCGAATTCACTGCTGGGGATATTTCCTAATCGAGTTAAAATCAATTTTTTTCTTTTTGGATGATAGGTATCAAATAAGTAATAATCGGAAAACACAAATCCGAGATGTGGATTGTCTTCGAGTATCCTGACTTGTTTCTCCAATTTTTCAGGCTCAAAATGATCATCATCATCCAAGAAAGAAATATATTTTCCACTTGAATTTTTTAATCCGAAATTTCTAGCTGAAGCCAATCCTTTATTTGTTTGGTACAGATATTTTATCTTGAATCTATAGGGCTTTAAGACTTGTTTTATTTCTGATGTCGAACCATCATCCACAATTATAATTTCATAATTTTTGTATGTCTGTGCTAATATGCTGTCAATAGCTTCACAGATAAACTCCGATCGATTGTAAACAATGATAATAACGCTCACTAAAGACATTTTTTCTAAGAATTTTCCTTTATTATTTCAGTCACAGCATCGATGACATCTTCAACATCATCATCCGTTAGTTTTGCCGAAAGCGGAATTGAACACGTCCTGTCCGAAATCCACTCGGCATTGGGGAAATCCCCTCTTCTATAACCAAAATTCTTTTGATAAAAAGAATTGAGGTGTAGAGCAATGTAATGAACACCCACCCCAATATTATGCCGTGTCATCTCTTCCAAAAATTGATCTCGTGTGATATTCAATTTTTCTATATCCAATAAAAGAGTGTAGAGATGAAAAGAATGACGGTTTTCGGATTCAGTCGGCAAAGGTGTAAACACAGGCAAATGGGCGAATGCCTCATTGTATCTGTCCCATATTTCCTTCCGTCTAATCCAGTTTTTTTCGACTCTTGGGAGTTGGTGAATTCCCAGTGCCGCCTGAATGTCCATCATGTTGTATTTGTATCCTGAGTAGACAACCTGATAGTGCTTGTATCCTTCGTCAGAGAATCTTTTCCATGCATCCCTGCTCATTCCATGCTGAGCAAGTGTTTTAATCTGATTTACATAGCTCTTTTCATTGGTGATGACCATCCCTCCCTCTCCAGTTACAATGTTTTTGGTGACATAAAAACTAAAACATCCCATTTCTCCTATAGTGCCGACCTTCCTGCCTTTATATTCCGCTTCCACGGCATGAGCGCAATCTTCGATAATCTTGATTCCATGTTTTTTTGAGAGTTCGGTCAATTCATCCATCTCACACGGACGGCCTGCAAAGTGTACGGGAACAACAGCCTTTGTCCGCCGCGTGATTTTCCTTTTTATGTCTTCAAGGTCGATATTCATTGTTTCCCGCTTGCAGTCAACAAGTACAGGAATCCCTCCAGAATGGATAACGGCATTGGCCGTAGCTGCAAAAGTCATCGTCGGAACAAGAACTTCATCCCCTGGACCTATACACAAAGCCAACATAGAGAGGTGCAGGGCTGCCGTGCAGGAACTTACAGCCACAGCATACTGCGTCCCTTTGAAACTCTTAAACATGTCCTCGAACCTCTGGACTTTGGGACCAGTCCCCAGCCAGCCGGATTTCAGCGAATCGACAACTTCATCGATTTCAGGTTGTTCGATAGCCGGATTACCGAAGATTAAAAAATCTTTCCTCATCATTCCGCTCCAAAGAATATCAAATATCCCTTATTTCTCCATTAAATCCCTGGGGAGAACGGCTTCATAAATCTGCTGTAGACGATCACCCAA
>JAUWVG010000031.1 GCA_030617525.1 Candidatus Aminicenantota bacterium
AGTTCCTTGAGAATAAACTGAGGAACAATCAAGGGGCCTTCAATAAACGCTGTATTGCTGATATCTGCGATGCGGCCGTCAATGATAACACTGGTATCGAGGATTTTCTGAGCCTGTCCCGTTCTTTTTTCTTTAAAAAAATCGAACAGATGGGCCGGATACAACCACTCAAACTTACGCGTTCCCACGAGAAAGCCAATGTAGGGCATGATAATGAGAAAAAAGATGCGAATGAACGAAGCCGTTGTCACATCCTGAGAAATTGTCTGATAGATAGAGCCCAAGCCCCACCCGAGAAGCACCCCCGCATACGTCCCCAAGGTAGATGACCAGATGATTTTAAACTGGCTCTTCCGAATCCTTGTCTCAAGATAGACGATAAGAGCACCAAGAACCAGGGCAATCCCGGCTCCGATGTAGTTTGTCACATTAAACGGGGGAAAAAAGTATCCCGATGCTGTAATGATGGCAATAATGATAAAGCGCAAAATAAAAATTCCCATTGGCACTACCTTTAAAATAATATTTGAGAAGCCTCTCTGATATTTTTTGCCTCCAATAGCTGTATATCAGGAATGCCTCCTTTATCTTTATTATTCATATTTCCTTTTGGAAGGATCACCTTGTTAAAACCCAAAGAAGCGGCCTCTTTCAGCCGAGTAAGAGGCTGGCTGACAGAACGAATTTCTCCACTCAGTCCCACTTCACCAAAGATGGTTACATCCGGCGGGACAGCCTTATTCTTCATGCAGGACACAACAGCCAAGATCACCGCAAGATCGGTGGCCGGTTCTTCCAGAGAAAGACCTCCAGGCACATTCAGATAAACGTCTTCCCCGGCAAAACTGTATCCAAGTTTCCTTTCGATCAACGCCAGGAGCATCGCAGTACGGAAGTGATCCAATCCAACAGTCATCCTTCGGGGATTTCCGGAAAACAGAGTGGAGGAAACAAGGGCTTGAATTTCTGCCAGAAGAGGCCGCGATCCCTTAAGAGTACAGACAACAACACTTCCAGCTTCATCCTTTGGCCGCTCTTTCAGGAAAAACGCCGACGGGTTGGCGATGGCTTGAAGGCCCTTCTCATCCATTTCAAACACGGCCAGCTCGGAGACCGGCCCAAACCTATTCTTTAGGGCCCGCAGAACTCTGTAGCTGTGATCCCGTTCTCCTTCAAAATAGAGAACAACATCAACCATGTGCTCCAGTGACTTTGGCCCCGCCAGTGAGCCTTCCTTGGTGATGTGTCCAATGAGGAAAGAAGAAATTTCTCTTGTTTTTGCAAAGCGAAAAATCTGATTGGTGACTTCCCGGACCTGGCTGATCGTTCCAGGGCTTGACGACAATTTGGAAGAAAAGGCCGTTTGGACGGAATCCAGAATGAGAATCTGAGGCTTGAGTTTTTCGGCCTGAGCTATAATTCTTTCGAGGTTCGTTTCCGCCAGCAGATACAGGTTTTCGCCTTGCACACCAAGCCGCTGTCCGCGCAGCTTGATTTGTTCCAAGGATTCCTCTCCCGAGATATAAAGGACTTTCTCCCCTTGTTCTGCAAAATCACGGCTGATCTGGAGCAAAAGCGTCGACTTTCCGATTCCAGGCTCCCCCCCCACCAACACAATAGATCCCAAGACAACTCCACCTCCAATAACACGGTTGAATTCTTCGATTCCTGTTTTAATCCTTCTCTTTTTTGCCTCTTTGACATCTTTGTAAAGGACCGGGTCAGACACGGGAAAAGAAAAGCCTTCCGCTGATTGTTCCTCGATTTCCTCTACAAGTGTCTCCCATTCGCCGCAGCTCGGACAGCGTCCCAGCCACTTGGGGGATTGGAAACCACAATTTTGGCAGGAAAAAGTTGTTTTTGTCTTCATCACAATCCAAGGCCAAGACCGAAATAAAACTCTCTGTTGGACGCTAAAGTGAAATCATCGATCCCGAGGATGATGTAGATGTGTTTTGTGGCCGAATACCGGGTCCATGCCCGAAAACGGGGACTCGTTTGCCTGTTAAAATCGAATCCCTCCAGGCTTATCAGCAGGCGGTCCTTCAACGTGTAGACATCCAGCCCGGCTCCAACTTTGGACTCCAGAATCCCTAACCTTGGAACAAAGGGTCCCAGGCGGTAGCCTCCTTGGATGGAAAAAGTTAATGCGTCCAACCAGGGATCATAGACCGCTTGACCAAGAAAATACTTATTTCCGGCCGCCCAGACGTCCATCATGAAGGTATTCTTGATAAACCGGCTTTGACCGAAATATTCCGTGCGCAGCCCGAAACGGGCGTTCATTGAGGCAAGAGGTCTGATGATTTTTTCAATGTCCTTCATCGCTCCCTCAGCACGCTTGTAGAGATTTGGGTCCTGGATCAGCTTTCCTAGGGTTCCTTCCCCTTTATTGATCTTTTCAAGCGATTCATTCAAAAGCCGCAGAGAATCTTCGGTTTTTTCTATCAGGTCCTTGATCTTTTCCAAATTCAGCCTGATAGGGTCTCTGTTTTCCTCGACCATCTCCTTCATGACCGTTACAAATTCTTCGAGATCCAGCGAAATATCCTCTATCTTTTTTTCAAAGCTGTCGACGGCTCGTGAGGTGTTTTGAATCCCCTGTCTGACACCTTGGCGGTTCTCAGCCAAAAATTCTTTTAAATCGGATGTCAATGCCGAAAAATCCTCCAGTGCTCCCTGAACGCTGGCCGCAGACTCCTCCTTTCCAAGAATTGTCTTTATGGATTCACCCAGGGCCTTCACATCCTCTCCCACTGAAAGGAACATTTTCCCAAGCTGTTCAATATCAAAGGAGACTTCGGGAAGAAGGCTTTCCCCAGGTTGGAAAAACCCTTCATCCTCTCCAGGAATGATCTCTACATATTTTTCTCCGATAAGCCCGGCGGTTGCCATGGTCGCCTTTGATCCCTTCTGGACACTCACTGCCGGATTAATAAACAGCTCGACTTCGGGTCGGTTTCCTTCCAGCCGGATATCTTTTACGTACCCGATTTTTATTCCCGCCATCCGAACATAAGACCTTTTGGCCAATCCGATGGCGGTGTCAAATTTCACATAGAGGGGATACCCTTTCTTTTTCAAAAGAATACCAATGTCTCCCACAAACATAATGAATATGGCTAAAATAAGGAAGATTGTCACAAAAAAGGCACCGATTTTTACTTTTTGCTTAAATTCACGGAAATTCCTGTCCTCCATCTCGGTTTTTCTCCTGTTTTCTTCTTTGTTCATACCATCCCAGGGTAATTCTTCTCTTCTTTCACCCTAGACTATTCTCTACCAATTTTCAAGCGGCCCTTCCGCATGTCCATGAATAAACTGATGGACAATTCGGTTCTTTGATTGCTGAATCTCCTCTGGTGTTCCACACTCAATGATTGTTCCCTGGTAGAGCATGGCAATCCTGTCCGCCACTTTAAACGTGCTGTCCATATCATGAGTGATCACCACAGAGGTCACATTCAATTCCTCTTTCAATTTGTTGATCAGATCATTGATGGCATTGGCTCGGATTTGATCGATTCCCGTCGAGGGCTCATCATAGAGAATAATTTCGGGATTGTAGGCGATTGCTCTTGCCAGTCCGACCCTTTTTTTCATCCCGCCACTGAGTTCAAAGGGCATCAGGTGTTCCACGTTCCGTAATCCTACTCTATCCAGACACTCTGTCACAATTTTTTCGATTTTTTCTTGAGGGAAGGTCGTGTACCGCTCCAATCCGAAGCTCACATTCTGAGCCACCGTCATGGAATCAAAAAGTGCGGCGCCCTGGAAAAGCATGGCAAATTTCCTTCGTACTGCATACAGTTCTTTTTCCTCCCGAAGTTCAGTCACGTTAACTCCATCTATGTATATCTGCCCCCTGTCAGGCTGTAAGAGTCCTATCATATGCTTGAGGAGAACACTTTTACCCGACCCGCTTTGTCCGATGATGACGAGGGTTTCTCCTCTATTAATCTCTAAATTCAGACCTCTGAGCACATGATTCTCTCCGAAGGATTTGTGCACATCCACAAAACGGATCATCCCGTGAAGCTCCCTGGGAGAAATTCGCTGAGAAAAAAGTTGAAAATAAGGATGAGAACACTCGAGATCACGGCCGCTCGTGTTGTGGCCTTCCCGACTCCTTCCGCACCGGCTTCCGTGCTCAACCCCTGCCAGCAGCCGACAATAGCGATAATCACACCAAAAAATACGGCCTTGATGAGCCCGGAGACCACATCCCACATCTCAAAGTAGGTGAGCGTGTTGGTGATGTAGACGTGACGGTTCACTCCCATGAGAACGATGTTGTAGAAAAATCCGGAAAGGATGCCGATAAAGTCACCATAGAGCGTCAGCATGGGAAGGATAACTATACATGCTAAGGTCCTGGGGACGACAAGAAAACGGTTCGGATCTGCACCCAAGCTAAAAAGGGCATCGATCTGCTCAGTGATTTTCATCGTGCCGATTTCAGCTGCCATAGATGAGCCCACACGCCCTGCAAGCATGAGGCCGACAAAAACAGGGATAAGCTCCTTCGAAAGGCCCAGAGAAATGATCGGCCCGGAGTAGGCCTCGGATCCATGTCCCACGTATCGTGTAAATGCGATATAGATCTGAAGACCAAAGACCAATCCGCCAAAAGCGGCTGTAATGGTCACAATCGGGAGAGATTTGACACCAATTTCCTCCAACTGCTGGAGAAAATTTTTCTTTTCCCAGGATTTTGTGAAAATGTTTTTAAAGGTTTGATTGAAGAGCGCTCCGGCTTCTCCAGCTTTTGTTAAAAATCGAAACAGAAAAGAAAACCGATTGGGATCTGTCATTTTATGGTTCGTAGGAATGAAATTCCATGTCTGCAAATCTGGCGTATTCGCGGATAAAGGCAAGTTTAACCTTCCCTGTGGGGCCGTTTCGCTGTTTGGCCACATTGATCTCTGCAATCCCCCGTATCTCCTCCTCATCAGGGCGGTAAAATTCCGGCCGATATATGAAGATGACAACATCAGCGTCCTGTTCAATGGCCCCGGATTCTCTTAAATCCGAGAGTTGAGGAATGGGTTCTTTGCGTCCTTTTTCTGGGGCACGGCTTAGCTGAGAAATACCCACAACAGGAATCCGCAGTTCCTTTGCCAGCTCTTTCAAAGAACGGGAAATAAAAGACATTTCCTGGTTTCTGTTTTCATACCGCCCCCCAACGTGCATGAGTTGGATATAATCGATGAAGATGATGTCTAAGCTGTGTTCCATCTTTAACCGTCTTGACTTGGCTTTCATCTCCATCACACTGAGAGCGGGGGATTCATCCACAAACATCTTGGCTTGAGAAAGGACTTCACCTGCCAGCTTAAGCCGCTCAAATTCTCTATCACCAACAAATCCGGTTCTTGCTTTTTTCAGGTCAATTTGAGCTTCTGCACACAACATGCGCAGGACAAGCTGCTCTTTGGCCATTTCCAAAGAAAAAAAACCGACCGATCCACCACGTTTGATTCCAACATGCTGTGAGATGTTGAGACACATCGCGGTTTTGCCCATCGACGGACGCGCGGCGATAACCACAAACTCTGAACCGTGAAATCCCGATGTTAAATTATCTAAGTCACGAAATCCTGCCGGGACTCCGGTCACCGCGTCTTTATTCTTCCGGTACGCATCCACAACCTCCAGCGTGGGAGACGTTATGTTTCCTATATGAACAAAGCCCTGTTGGATCCGCTGCTCTGCCACTTGGAGAATCCCTGCCTGAGCCTCATCTAAAATCTGATCGGCATCTTCTTTCTGCTCGTAGCTCTGGGAAATTGTCTTGGCCGAAGACAAGATGAGTCTCCGCAGGAGTGCTTTTTCTTTTATCGTTTGTGTGTGGTACTCGACATTAAGACTCCTGGGAACTCCATCCATCAAAGAAGAGACATAGGCGGCACCGCCCACTTCATCCAGATGGCCGCTTTTTTGGAGTTCTTCCGTAAGAGAAAGCAGGTCTGCCGGTAAGCCTTTATCCACAAGGTTTATGATTTTTCCGAGAATTGTTCTGTGGGCCTCTTTATAAAGATCCTCTGGAATAATAATAGAGAGCACGACATTCAGGTTTTTATTGTTAACCAAAATTCCACCCAGAACGGTCTTTTCGGCCTCCATGCTATGGGGGGGAGTTTTTTTCAAAAACATCAAGTCGAGTTCCATGGTTCCTCGGGGCGTTTAGGTGCCGTTAGCCCGGTTGTGAAAATATTATAATGATTTTTTACTTGCTTGTCTTGCTTTTCTCGTTGCTCTCGTCCTTTTCTTCCTCTTTGACGGTTTCTTCAGGACCGGCTGCCTCAACGACCTCTGCTTCCGTCTCTCCTTCTTTTTCCTCGACTTCAAGTTCCGGTTCTGGTTCCGGGGCGGGTACGTCACTCTGGACCGCCTCTTTGTCTTCTTGAGACACTGGCGTTTCTTCAGCCGCTTTATCCTCCGCAGTCATTCCTTCATCCGCACTTGCTTCCGGCACATCGACCGCCGTTTCTTCTTCGGGTTTTTCTGTCTCCAATTCTTCTTTCGGCGCCTTTTCGTGTTCCTCTGGAGTAGTCCCCGTGATGTCTTCCTGAGGGGCAGTCTCGGCCATCGCTTTTTTTTCTTTTGGCTCCTCTTTTGCTTTGTCCACATCTGGCTTTAAGTCTTCTTCCGCCGCGCCTTCGGGAACGACCTGGACTTTAATCTCCGCGATGTCATCTAAAAATACCTTGATCGGCACGGTGTAGTTGCCCAGTCTTTTGATGGGATCTTTAAGCAGAATTTTTTTCTTCTCGATTTCAAATCCCAGTTTATCCAATTTCTCTTTGATGTCAGCAACGCTGACAGAGCCAAAAATGGTGTCTTTTTCGCCCGCCTTTCTCTCAAAAGAGAAAGACACATCGTTGAGCTTCTGGATATCATCTTGGTAGGATATCCGCACTTTTTCCAGATTCTTCTTTAGGGATACCTGTTCCATCTCGATCATCTTCATGTTGGACGAGGTCACTTCTAAGGCAAGTTTCTTTGGAAGCAGATAATTTCTTCCGTAGCCTGCAGCGACGTTGACGATATCCCCTTTACTTCCCAGGTTCTCTATATTTTCTTTTAGGATGATTTTCATATTCTTTCCTCCACTTCCACGTCTTATCAATCTTGGATATAGGGCAGCAGGGCGAGCAATCTTGCCCTCTTAATCGCCACGCCCAATTTTCTTTGGTGATAGGAACAGGTTCCGGTCACGCGTCTCGGAGTTATTTTCCCTCTTTCTGAAGAATACCTTCTCAGAATATCAATTTTTTTATAATCGATATCCCGGATGTTTCGTTCACAAAAGCGGCAAACTTTCCGCTTGGGCGGGAAAAATTTTTTATAAGACGGTCTGTCTCTTCTCTGTTCTCTTGCCATTTTATTTCTCCTTTTCTACTTTTACAGCCGCTTCTTCCTTTTCCGGAGCAGCCTCTTTTTTCTTCTTTGTCTCCGTGTCTTTTTCCTTCTTTTTTGGAGCAGCGTCCTGTGTCTCCTCCTTTTTCTTTGCCGGAGTCTTCACTTCTTCTTTCTTCTCTTCCTTTTTTTCTTCTTGCTTTTCTTCCTTCTTTTCTTCCTTCTTCTCCACGACTGCTGTTTCCTTCATTGGTTTCTCTTCAGGGGCAGGCTCTACGGGCTTTTCTTCGACGCTCTTCACTTCTTCAGGTTTCTTCTCCGCACGGGGTTCTTCACGAGGAGCGGCCACGGCTCTAGATGCCCCCTTCCTTACTCTTCGGATATTGTCTCTCTCCTCCATCTTGATTGTCAGGTAGCGGATAACAGCTTCTGTCTGTTTGAAATTCCTCTCCAGCTCCACCGGGATATCGACATCCCCTTTGTAAAGAAAAAAGACATAGACCGCATCATCGAACTTTTTGATCGGATAAGCGAGTCGCCTTTTCCCCCAGTTGTCCACATTGATCATCTTCCCTTTTTTTTCGGAAACGATCCCCGCCATCTTTTCAATGAGCTTTTCAGCTTCTTCTTCAGGCAGGGTGGGAGCAATGAGGAATGATGTTTCGTATAGTCTCATAAATGCCTCCTTATGGCTTTAAAGCTCCTTCTTTTTCCAGAAGGAACAAGGAGCTTTTTTATTTCAATTAAATTGGTTCATGGCTTTTTCAATATCACCATTGAGGATTAAATCCAGGGCCTTTTGTGCCGCGCTCAAACCCATGTTCAGCAGAGAAAAATCCTTTTCTTCAAAAGGAGCAAGGACAAAGTCCGTCGCTGTTTCATCCGGTGCAAGGGGGCCTATCCCCACTCTCATCCGGGGAAACTGGGTTGTTTGAATCTCCCTGACAATGGAGTTCATCCCCTTGTGTGTGCCGGGACCCCCGCTTGTCCTAATCCGTATTTCTCCGAGCGGAATATCTAGATCATCATAGACAACAAGCAGGTGCTCCGGAGCAACCTCCCGGCTTTCCAAGACACATTTGACAGCCAGCCCGCTATTATTCATATAGGTCTGGGGAAGAACCAAGAGGATTTTTTCTCCATCCTGCTCTGTAAGAACTGTTTTGGACAAACAGGACCTCTTTCTCAATTTAATCTCCCAGCTCTTGGCCACACGTTTGACAAAAAAAAATCCAACATTGTGACGTGTGTGGATATACCGTTTTCCAGGGTTCCCCAATCCAATTATAGCCCACAAGCTTGACTCCTCTATTCTTCCTTCTTTTCCTCTTTTTCCTCGTCCTTATCTTTTTTGATTACTTCAGGCTCTTCTCCTTCAGCCATCACTTCTTCCTCTTCTTCTTCTTCGACTTCCGGCTCCTCTTCTTTGGCAGGGGCCTGGATCAGAACAAGAACCATCTCTGAATCACTCGTGATTACTGTCCCTTCAGGAGCGCTGATATCTTCAACTTTGACAGATTGATGAAGGTGAAGTTCCTCAATATCGACTTCAATACTCTCAGGGATATCTTTTGGTAAACATTCGACCTCGATCTCCCGTGAGCTGAAGTCGACAAAGCCTCCTTCCGTCTTGACTCCAACAGCTTCGCCAATAAGAACGACAGGAACAGCTACCCGGATCATTTTATCCATGACAATTTGGATCAAATCCACATGAAGGAGTTCATCTGAAACGGGATTGATCTGAAGCTCTTTGATCATGGCATCTTTTTTTTCCGAATCAAAAGACACCACAAAAAGCGTGTTTTCCCCAGTTTCAGACTTCAAGATAGAAAACATATCTTTTTTATCTAAAGTCAATGCAACATTATCCAATCCTGCACCGTACAGAATGGCCGGAACCCGGCCTTCCCGACGGACAACACGGGACGCATTTTTCCCAAAATTTTCTCTCTTTTCTGCTTTGATCACCAAGCTCATCTCTCTTTCCTCCTTAGGTAAACAGGGAACTCACTGAGCTTCCCTCATGAATTCTTTTGATGGCTTCACCAAAAAGCTCAGCCACCGAAAGTACGCTGATTTTCCCTGTTATGTTTGATTCTTCATTCAAGGGAATGGTATTTGTGACAACCAGCTTCTCTAACAATGATTGTTTGACTCTCTCGTTTGCCATCCCCGATAAAACGGGATGAGTGCAGGCGGCAAAGATTCGCCGGGCACCTTCTCTTTTCAGGGCCTCCGCACTCTGTATGAGTGTTCCAGCTGTATCGACCATGTCATCGAGGATGATGACATCGCTTCCCTCAACGTCTCCAATCACATTAAATACCTTGGCGACATTCGGGGCCGGCCGGCGTTTATCAATTATGGCCAGTTTAGCATCCAGTCTTTTTCCGAAGCTTCTCGCTCTCCCAACACCACCGGCATCTGGGGAGACCACGGTGATGTCCTCCAGCTCCATTGGAAGGAAGTGCTTTGCCAGAACCGGGGCCGCTGTCAGATTGTCAACGGGTACGGAGAAAAATCCCTGGATTTGAGGAGAATGAAGATCCATAGTTAGGATTCGATCTGCTCCGGCCGCCTCAAGGAGACCGGCAATCAACCGGGCCGTAATAGGCACGCGAGGCCTGTCCTTCCAATCTTGACGAGCATAACAGTAATAAGGGACAACCGCCGTTATGCGTTCAGCAGAGGCCCGCTTAAATGCGTCAATCATGATGAACAACTCCATTAAGTTGAAGTTGGCATCACTGGCCCCGGATTGAAGGATAAACACATCTTCTCCTCGAACATTTTCATCGACATAGAAATGGATTTCTCCATCACTGAATCGATCCAAGACACATTTTCCCAGACCGATCCCCAGATAGCTGGCCACTTCCGATGCCAGGCTTTTGTTTGAGGATCCTGCAAAAACTTTCATGCCATTTCCTTCCTTCACGCCCTATTCTCCTTGCCAAAATACTTAAGAAAGAGAGTTTTTCTTTCTCTTTTTGGCTGGGGCGGGAGGATTCGAACCTCCGAATGGCGGCTCCAAAGGCCGCTGCCTTACCGCTTGGCTACACCCCAGCATTTATGCTGTCCCAGTACTGCGCCCGTGAAAGCGGCTTAACCAGGCTCAGCGAATATTCGTTCTTTAGCCTTTCGTATGCATCCACGGCCTTTTTCTCTTGATGAAAAAGACCGAAAACCGTAGAACCAGAACCGCTGACAAGAGACAGCTCTGACCCCAGTTTGTAGAAAAGGCGCTTTATATCTCTGAGCTGAGGATGTAAGAAAAATACCGTCTCTTCTAAACTGTTTTCTAAGGAACCGTACTCAAGGTTGTCTAGAAACTTGATAATTTTACTGTCTTTGTCCTCTGAAGTCAAGAGTGAGAGTCGCTTGTAGACCGATGACGTAATGATGGACAGCTCCGGAAAAACGAGCACACAGGAGAAGGGCGCCAGGTCTTTGGCCCGGGTCAGTTCATCCCCTTTTCCCAGGCCGACACACAATCCCCCTTCGAAAAAATAGGGGACATCCGCACCTAGAGTCCTCCCCATTTCCACAAGCTCTTCTTTGGTGCGCTTCAGCCCCCAGATTGCATTTAAAGAATGAAGCGTCATGGCCGCATTGCTGCTGCCGCCCCCCAATCCTCCGCCAACCGGAATGTTCTTGGTTACATGTATTTCGATACCGGAAGAAACATGGAACCTCTCCTTGAGAAGTTTCGCAGCCTGATAGATAAGGTTCCTCTCGTCCCAGGGAATACCTGAATGTTTTCCTTTGAGAATAATCTTTCCGTGAGTGTTGGGGATAAACTCAAGAATGTCGTATAAATCCACGCACTGGAAGAGTGTTCGCAGGTCGTGGTAATTGTCCTGTCTTTTCCTGATCACCTCTAATCCCAGGTTTATCTTTGCGAACGA
>JAUWVG010000103.1 GCA_030617525.1 Candidatus Aminicenantota bacterium
CGAGGAAAACTCGCTCGATTCCGTTCCTCGCTCTCATCTTCCTTCTGAAGATGAACCATGCCCGCTCGTCCTCCATACGAATTTCTCTATCATCTTCCCAGAACTCTTAAAAAATCACGGAGATGGGGATTTTTTCTTGAGTGATTTTTCCATCATCTTCCTTTTTATTGGCCGAGTTTGTCAAAGAACGAGGCGAAAAAGAAGACGAGGATGAGAAAGAGCGTGTAGAGTGCCCATTTGGGCCGCTTGAGCAGGCTTTCGGGCTCCTCCATGACTCCTTCTTCCTTAAGTATTTTCCTGAAAAAGAGAAAGATGTAATAGATAACAAAAGGAGAGAGAATAAAGAATGACTTCAGCTTAAAAGACCAGGCAAAGAGGAAATAAGAGATGAAAAATACGGCCGTACTGGCTGTCATCCCAAAAATCAGGGAGTTTTCCGAATATTTCTTTAGAGACGCCCTGTAATTGCCGGCAATGTCTCCAAGAGACCTGAATTCTGACAGTCTTTTCCCGACCCACAAAAAATTCCCGAATGCCCACCAGCACAAAAGAAGCGAAAGAGGGGGAAAGGCTCCTGAGGAGGCAAAGACGAACCACCCGATGAGGAACCGGATCGGATTGTTGGCCGATTCCGAGATGGAATCCAGGAAGGGAATGTCTTTCGTTCGTATGGGGGGGATATTGTAGAGGAAGCCCGCGATTAGAAGACCTAGAAGAGAATAAAAAAATGGCCTGCAGTAGAACAAAAATGCCGCGGTTAAGCTTAAAACTGTTAATGCGATTCCAAGGAAAAGGTAAGGGATTTTTTTTATTTCGCCGGAAATCAAAGGCCGGTTGCGTTTTTCGGGGTGATGGGCATCAAAAGGCGCATCAACAATCTCGTTGATGACGTAATTGGCCGAAGAGATGGCCCAGGTCAAAATAAATGCCAGGATGGATTTCCAAATAATATCGAAAATCGGGGTTGTGAAAATAAGATCCCGGTTTAAAAAGAAAAAAGCAGAGATTCCCACATAGATGGCCAGACTCCTGGGCCAACGTGAGAGTCTGAGGGCTTTAATGTAGGCTTTCATAACGGCAGGTCTTTATTCTCCGCTGTCCTTCTTCGCATAGATTTCCATGGAATCGGACAGTGCTAATTTTATAGAAATTTTCTTCCAAAAAAAAGCCATACGAGCATTTTTTATCAAAAAACGCAGCCACTTTTTTCTTGAGAAAAGATAGTGAGCGGAAAACGTCCACGAATATTTTTTTTTCTTAACAACCGTAAAGCCGGTAAGATCGAGGAGTTTTGTAAGGCTTTTTGCCGAAAAGTAACCCAGGTGTCCAGGACGAAAATGCCACCATTTGGTCCCGGTGATCCGGGCAGCCAGGCTTTTTATGTCGGGTGTGACGAGACACAAAATTCCTCCGGGCTTTAAAATTTCGAAGGCTTTTTGGAGGGCCTCCAGAGGGCGGGACATGTGTTCGACGATGTCGACCATTGTGACTGCGGCATAAAAATTGGCTGGGAGAGAGGTCTCTTCGAAGGAACCTTCCCTGATATTTAGGCCGTATTTTTCTTGGGCATATTTGACAGCCCAGGCGCTGGGCTCGATGCCATCCGCGTCCCATCCGCGGCCGCGGGCCAGGTGGATCAGAATCCCAGTAGCGGCCCCCACGTCAAAGAGTGTTCCCTTGCCGGGGCAGATCCTTTCGAGACGGGAGAGGATCTTAGCAAAATTCTTTGATCGTCCTTCGGCCTCATCCTCATAGAGAGGGTCTTCGACCTGGCCGTAGAGAGTCCGGATAAAACGAGGTGTTGGTGCAGGATTGGCAAACACAAAACTGCAGTTTAGACACAAACTCAAGTCCCAGGTTTTCCCGTATTCGCTGTCCGTGATTTTGATTAAATCCGCGCTGATCTTCCGGATCTCGAAGGAGCTCTGTTTAAAAGGTCTTTGAGTAGAGCTTGAGCAGACCGGACAGGCCGAACGTGTTTCAAAATTGTTCTGTCCGATTGCCGTGCCTCCCATATTAACGATTCAGGAAGTGTTCAAACCAGAAATCGACATAATGCCGGTTGGAATGGGCGCGTGTTTTGCCGCCAAATCCATGCCGCTGGTTGGGGTAAATCATAAATCCAAACTGCTTGCCTTCGTCCATGAGCTTGGTAATGAGATGAACGGTGTTCTGCATGTGGACGTTGTCATCCATTTCGCCGTGGGCCATAAACAGGATGCCTTTGAGGTTTTTGGCATGTGTCATGGCGGACCCGAAGGCGTATCCTTCCTTGTTTTCGAACGGGCGGTCCATGTAGCGCTCAGTATAGACCGAATCGTAGAGTTCCCAGGCCGTAACTGAAGAGCGGGCATAACCGTGGGTGAAGTAGTCGGCGCCGTACGTCAGTGCCATGCATGTGGCATACCCGCCGTAGCTTCCGCCTGTGATCCCGATTTTATCCTTGTCGATAAAAGACTGTTGGTGGAGCCATTTGACGGCTTCAATGAGATCGTGCATTTCCCATTTCCCAAGGCTCCGGTGCATAAGCGCTATTCCCTTTTTGCCAAATTTGCCCGAGCCTCTGTGATCGACAGCTATCGTGATGATGCCTTCCTGAGCAAAATATTGATGGGTCAAAGACGCGGGGGAGTTGGAGACCGCGCCCGATCCCGGACCGCTGTAGATCGAGAAAATGACGGGATATTTTTTGGATTTGTCAAAGTCGGCAGGAAGAACCCAGTAGGCGGGAAGATCCCATCCGTCTTCTGTGGGGATCGTGAAGAGTTCCTTTTTGGCCAGGTTGTATTCGTCCATAAGGGCTGTGCGGCTGTCGCCGAGACTCTTTATGTGTTTTCCATCGGTTCCGTAGAGATCCATCTTGGTCGGCGTGGTCGTATTGGAAAAGCTGTCGATATAATAGCTTCCGCCGGTGGAAATATTGGCTCTGTGGGAGCCGGCCTCCTTAGTGATCTGTTTGAATCCTGAATTATCCAGGTTCACCATAAAGAAGTGGCTGTCTGTCATAGCCCCCTTTCTGCCGCTGAAGAAGATGCGTTTATTTTTTGCATCAACAAGGGAAGGGCGGCTGGCCGACCATTCGCCTTCGGTGAGGCGTTTGATGAGGTTTCCTTCGAGGTCGTAATAATAGTTGTGGCTCCAGCCGTCTTTGTCACTATTGAGAAGAAATCCGCTGCCGTCCTTGAAAAAATACAAACTGGAGAAAAAATCGACCCAGGAGGACTGTTTTTCGTCGTAGATCTCTTTTTTCTTGCCTGTGTCGAGATCCATGGCATAGATTTTGATGTTGTCCTGCTCACGGTTCATCCATTGGAATGTCAGTTTCGAGGAATCGGGCAGCCAGATTGGAAAGGCCACATAGTGATCGGCCTTTTCTTTGACATCGGCCCAGACGATATCTCCACCGATGGGGGATACGACGCCCAGTTTGACATAGGGATTGGGATCTCCAGGTTTTGGATAGCGTTCCTTTTCGAGCTCTCCATGCTGGCCTCTTGCGCGGGTGATGGGGAAGATGGGCACAGGGCTGTCATCGAATTGAAGGAAGGCGATCTTCTGGCTGTCCGGAGACCACCAAAAAGCCCGGTACCGGGATCCCCGTCCTAGGATTTCTTCGTAATAAACCCAGGAGGCCCAGCCGTTATAAATGGTGTCCGAGCCGTCCGCTGTGAGCTGATATTCGACTCCGTTTTCGATATCGAAAGAATAGAGATTGTGATCCCTTGTGTAGGCCGCTCTCTTTCCATCGGGGGAGAGCTGAGGGTTGTTCTCCGGACCGAGGGTCGCTGTCAGCCGTTTGAATTGATTTTTTTTGACTGAATAAAAATAAAGATCTCCCCGATTGGAATAGAGAAAACCTTCATAGTCTCCGGCCATTCCGATGTGTGAGGAAGCATTGAATCCTTTGGGGAGGGCCTTTTGGATGGGTCCATAGTCAAACAAAAGAGTTTGTTTGCCTGATTTGAAGTGAACTTTAAAGAGCTTTAGAGCTTTTGTCTGCTCGTCCGTTTCCGAAATAATGTAATGTTCATCATCGGCCCAGCCGCGGATTCTGGGAAGGGTTTGGGTCAAAGAAGGTCCGCTTCTTTCATAAACCATTTCATAGGTGAGTTTTTTCCCTTCCTGGGCCAATACCGGTGAAAAAATAGAGAGTGAAAAAATTATTAAAAATGCAGGAATCATATAAAGTTTTTTGGCCTTTTTCATACTATTCTCCTTCTTTCCAGGTCATTGGATTTGTAACACTGCCCGCCCCCAAAGTCAAATTTTGGGGCCATAGAAGAAACATTTTCAATTCCGTGATTTTTTTGTTCGATCCGAGGAGGTCTTCCAGCACTAGGATTTCTTTTTTTTAGTTTTTGTTAAGTGGTGGGGAGTAAAACTGTGACAGTGGTCCCTTTCCCAAGTTTGCTCTGGACTCTTATCTCACCACGGTGGGCATCAACGATCTCTTTGACAATGGCCAATCCAACGCCGGTCCCTTCAATTTTATTCAATTTGGCATTGGAGGCTCGATAAAACTCGTTGAAAATTTTGGGCAGGTCTTCGGCAGCGATGCCAATACCTGTGTCAACAACGTCGATTTTTATGGCTTTGTCTTTCTCGATGACCGATAGAGAAACCGTGCCGTTTTCTTTGGTGTACTTTATGGCATTATTGACCAGATTAGAAAAGACTTCCTCGAGTGCCTCTCGATCGGCCTGGATTTGAGGTAAATCGGTGGGGACCTGTAAGTCCATGGAGATGGTTTTTTTCTGGGCTTGAACTTTCAAATCCTCAAATACATTTTGTAAAACATCTTTGAGCTGAACAGATTCCATGAAATATTCCGCTCCTGTGGACAGGCGGTAGGAGAGGAGGATAATGTCATCGAGCACCTCGAGCAGCATGGTGCTTCTCCGCTTGGCGGTGTGCATTAAATCTGCCTGCACATCGGAAAATGTTGAAATGTCCTCTTTAAGAGCCATACTCACACAGCTTTGGATGACTCCAATATGAGACCGCAGTCCGTGCTCCATTTTTCTCATAAAGTTTGATTTGAGACTGTCCAGTTCCTGCAGTTTTTTATTGGCCTCTTCCAGGTTTTCGGTCGCCTTTTTGACTTCGTCTTTTAGTTTGATGTTCCACTGTTCAATCTCTTCTCGGGATTTTTTCAGCTCGGCTATCATCGAATCGAAAGATTTGCCCAGCACTCCAATTTCATCAGAGTGGTGGTTTCCAAGTCTGTAGTTGAGATCTCCCTCTGCAATTTTTCGTGTTCCTACAATCAGGCTGTTAATGGGGCGGTTAACAAACATATGAATCAATAATCCCATGCCTCCTGCAATAATTAAAAAAATGAATAAAAAGTACAGAACAGTCTGTCTCTGGCTTGCTTTCAACTGCCTGTCAAAACGGCCTAGAGGCAAAAGAATATCCATTACTCCTAAAACACGTTGTTCCTGCGGATGAAAATGGCATGCTGCATTAAAACACTTTGGTTCGTTATAGATGGGGTTGATAATTCCGAGAACTCTGTAGTCTCGGTCCGTTTTAAAAATCCTGGTCATGCCGGCTGAAGATAACGTCTCTGCCGGTTTTTCTTCGCTGTGGCAAATAACACAGGCCTCTGTGGTTCTGTCCACAGAAGAACCAATTTCTTCACTCGAATTAGACCCGAAAATTGTTCCATTTTTGTCGAAAATCCGGATATTTTCGATGACCTCTGAGTTTCCGATGTCTTCTAATGTTTTCTGAATGCGGTCATTCTGAGCGGTCAGCATATCATGCGAAATGCTCTTTTCAATCATTTGGCCGAGTTGAATCCCATTTTGCTTCATCTCCTCAATGAGGAGTTTTTTCTGGGCGTTTGTATTGATATAGGCAAAAAAACCGATCGTTAAAAAAAGAACAAGGCCGATATAAAAAATAAGTTTGGCGGCGAGACTTTTTCGCAGCAAAATGAATATTCCCTTATGCTCACGTGTTAAGTAATTTTATTATGCGGGCGATAAGCTCGTTTGCCTGGACCGGTTTATCAAGGTAATCATCGGGTCCTCTTAGTCCCTGTTCATTGATGTCGATGGCAAATCTGGAGCCCGCAATTTTTTTTACAGCCGATACAAAGATGATGGGTGTATCCTTAAATTCTTCGTACTCTTTGGATGTTTTAATATCATTACAGAGAGAAAATCCATCGAACATGCTGTCCATCATGATATCGAGTAGAATAAGATCCGGTTTTTCCGACAAGAGTTTTTCCTTACCCTCTTTGGGATTGTTGGCTGAGACGACTTCATAGTGTGCTGGTTCCAGCATCAAAGTCGTCAGCTTGATAAAATCGGGATCGTCATCGATGATGAGGATTTTTGTATAAGGTTTGTCTAAATTCATTCTGTCCTCTCCTTACAATGTTAAAACTGTCTTTACAATAAAAGTAAATTTTTTTGAAGTCAACTTTTTCTCTTAAATCGCATCCCTGGATTAATTGGGGACAGGCCCCATTTTTTCCATACGAAAAAATGGGGCCTGTCCCCAATTAATCCAATTAAAGGAGAAGGTCCATTTTTTCGAGGATGAGTTCGGTGCCATCAAGGATTTTGATCTGGGCGGAGCCGCACTCGGTGCAGATATAGATAAGTTCATCGTAGGTCTTTTCTGCCCCGCAGCTCTCACACCGGATTTTTAAGAGCACTTTTTCTATCTCTAAGGTGGCGTCAGAGGCCATCGTGTCTTTTTTGAAGATGTCGAAGGCGGTTTCCAGAAAGGAGGGTACAACGCCCGATAAAATGCCTACCTGGAGTTTAACTAAAGTGATTTTTTGGGCCCCCTGCTCTCTGGCCTTTTCCTCCATGATATCGTACAGGTTGGCGATGATGGAGAGCTCATGCATGTTTGGCCCTCAATTCTTCGAGCGAAGTCACAAGATACTCTTTTAATTCCTTCATGCCGGTCCCTTTAAGCGCCGATATCACAAACGTCTTTAACTTGGGATTGATCTCTTTGGCCTCTTTTATAGCAAATTCAATGTCGAACGGCAGCAGCGGTACCAAGTCCACCTTGGTGATGAGCAGACAGTCAGAAGTCATAAAAGCCTTGGGGTATTTCTTTGGTTTGTCGTCTCCTTCGGGACTTGAAAGGAGGACACAGCGGATGTTTTCACCCAGGTCATAACCGGCCGGACAGACCAGGTTGCCCACATTTTCGATGAACAGAAAATCCAGGTCGGAAGGGATTTCCGCAAACAGCTTGCCCACCATTTTAGCCTCCAGATGACAGGCTCCACCCGTTGTGATCTGCCATGCAGGGATGCCTTTGTTCCGGATTCTTTCGGCGTCACGCTCTGTTTCGATATCTCCTTCGATGACGGCCATCTTATAATCGGGTCTCAGATAATCGGACAGGCTCTCTAAAAGCGTTGTTTT
>JAUWVG010000129.1 GCA_030617525.1 Candidatus Aminicenantota bacterium
TACAGCTTTAATGCCCGGAACAAACTCCTCTACGGAACCTATGAAGTGGATAACTACAACATGATGTATATGAGCTATCTCCCCCATCTGGCCACGCTGTGGACTTTCAAGGTATTTGGAATCGGATACGCTCAAATGAATCTGGTCCCCATCTTTTTCAGCTGCCTCATTCTGATCGTATTTTTCCTGCTCCTCAAAGAGAGGTTTAACGAAATATTGGCATTGTTAGGTACGGCATTGCTGGGAATGAACTATCTTTTTCTGATGTTCAGCCGCGTGTCCAACCGAATTATGCCCGCCCTCTTCTTTTTTGTTCTTGGAATTTATCTCCTGCAGAAAGGCAAAAAAAGGCCCGTCTGGTTAATTGCTGCCGGTACTTCGTTTGCCATTGCCATTCTTTCGAAATCTGTGCTTTTTTATGCCCTCTTCGCCGTACTTGCCGGATATTTGATCTATCTTGTCTTTAATATAAAAATCAAACAGCTTGTACAACATATCGCATTTCTTTTTATTGGCGCCCTAATCCCTTTTATCCCCTTCTTTATTTTCCTCTACCTTCCATATCGTGAATTCACCCAGGCATTCAGCAATATCAATGTCCCATATCTCATTCCGCCTACAGAACTCTCTAGGCTTTTACGATACTTCTGGACAAGGCCGGCCCTTCTTCTCCAGTTTATGCCTCTCCTATCCATCATCGCCGCGTTGTGCTCCCTGATGCTCTTGAAAAAATCGGTCACCACTCCCAAAAAAATGCATATGGAAGATTGGATGTTTTTTGGATGGTTCATTCTGGGAACTTTATACTATTCTATCATCCAGCAGCGGGTGACCAGACACTTCATCCCCCACATCGTCCCGATTGTCTTTCTGGCTGTCGCTTTGGTTCATTTCCTATCCTCGACCAAAAAAAAGGAAACAACCAAAAAACCCGGTCTTTTATTCGGCATCTGTCTTTTCCTATGGATGATCTATCCCATCAGTCTTCTTTTAAAACTCATATATGAAAAATTCCCTTCAATTTTCGCCGGGCAGACGGCTCTGTATACTGCTCTATTCCTGCTCTCCATGATATTCACCTTGTCAATCCTGGTTTTATCGAGAACTTTAAACCCTCCAAAGCGCATCCCCTCGCCCTCCAAATTGAAGATCTTTCTGCTTGTTGTTTTATTGGGCGGAGTATTGTTTCAAGGAACACAATACATATCCTGGGCCGCAACTCCCCGCTTCCAATTCTCTGAAATCTCTCAAGATTATGCTTTGGCTTTTCAGGATGCCGTGTTTGCCGGCCTATGGGCCCCGATCATCTCTCTTGAAAACAACCACAGGGCTCATGAATATTTCCCCGGTTTGATCAATGACGATAAGAATTTTTTCGATAAATTCGGAATCACACACGTTTTCACCACCACTTCCCACGGTGAAGACAAAACTTTTCAAAGACAATTTCCCATGGTTATGGCGCAGGCAAAACTGCTGGCCCGGTACCATATCTGGACCACAGAAGTCCTTCTCTATGATATCCATGCCGGTAAAGAAGACAGCATAGAAGGCCATCTAGAAGCCGAGATTTACACACAACCGGGGAGCACTCCACGATTTGATGCCGAGGCCTCCCAAGATTTTTCTGTTCTTCATAAAGCAAAAACATCGGGTTTTTTGGTTGTGGTCCCCATAGAAGACTTATTACCCGAAGGAACATACGAAGTTTTGTTCAGATTAAAAAGAGAAGGCCAAAAGGGGAAGCCCAATGAGAGAGTCGTCTGTCTCGATGCAGTCTCAGTAAGTAACCGCAGAGTCTATTCTCGTGAAGATGTGATGTCCGAAAGTTTTCCTGAGGGAGAATATGAAGTTTTCAGGCTGGTTTTTCACCTCTTGCGACCCAGAAAAATCGATCTGAGAGTGTTTACAGAGGGCCATGACAAGATATGGGCAGACTGGATCGAGATCCAAAAGATTGATTGATCCTGCACATATAGCTCTTAGATATAAGAATTGTTTTTCAGATGGTTCCAGTTATTTCAGATTCTAGTAGCACTCACTATATCACATTGTTTCAGAGGGATCATAGAGAATCAAGTGTCTTTTTAAAACTGGAATCGTATCCATTGACAATTTATCTTCTAAACAGTAACATTAGCCATTAAATTAATTGGAGGCCAATGAAAATGAGCCACAAAAGAACGCTGGCAGTGCTGTTTGCCATTCTTTCCATTTTTTCCTTTAACCTGTTTGCCAAAAAGAATCTTTCTTTCACCTCTTCCGATTCGCATAAGTCATCGATTGCTGTCAACCAAAATGGAATCATCCTTGTCGTTTGGACCGAGGGTAATCAAGAGGAGAGCGGAGATCTCTTCTACAATGTCTTCCGCGACCAAGAGTGGTCAGGTCCCATGAACACGAATTTAACGCTTATGCAAATCTGGAGCCCACAATTGGCCGTTGATTCCGAGGGGAATTTTCATCTGTCCTACGCGGACGGCTCCTCCAGGTTGAACAGAGAAATCTGGCACTGTAGGTATGATCCTGATACTGGGTGGGGACAGAAGCGACAAATTTACTTGAAATCTCCCGAAAACTCGGCGTGGAACCGCACATCCGTAGATGGAAACAAAGTCTATGTCTGTTGGTTCCATGAACATGTCGACCCTTGGGTATCCGATGTGGTCATTCACTCCAAAGTCATCGGAAAGCAGTGGCCCACAAGTTATGAGCGGATCTCATGGACAGGCAATGACGAAACCATCCATCCAGCCTTCCAAATCAGAAACGGACGCGCCTATGTCACCTACATGGAAGGAGTCGGAAGTGGTTCCCCATGGCGACTCCGGTACAAAGAGTCGGCCGTAGGCTCCAATTGGGAAGGCGTTCCACATGATACACTCGAAGGAAACGCCTATTATCCAGATCTTGAAGTAGACAACCTTGGAGAAGTTCACGTCGCTTTCAGCTCCAGGAAGGGAAATTTCTGGGTTAAGTCTACTGAGGAGGGATACTGGAAGGCCTCAACTGTCGTTTCCTCAGGTTACGCGCCACTGCAGTTTGGCGATATCCACTACAACAATCAAGTTATTATGGCTGTTTGGATCCAAGAAAATAACCTTGGAAGGAAAGTCTTTTATGCAAAAAAATCTCCAGGGGAAGTTTGGGAAACTCCCATAGCTCTGGATAGCATCCAGGCATGGTATCCACAAGCCTGGATTGACAACAATGGATATGCCCATATTGTCTATGACGATGTCGGCGGCAAAGGTGGATTACAGGATGTGTTCTATGAAAGAGTCTCTGCGGCCCCTCAGAAACCATTCCTCGAGCTTGATCCGCAAGAACTCAGTATGACTATCGAAGGTTCTAATCCGGAACCAATGTCCTTCACGATAAAAAACGTAGGAACCGATCCCCTGACTTATACCCTCAGCACCGACAAAACCTGGTTATCGGCCACACCGACAAGCGGAAGCTTAAGTAGCACAGAAGAAGCTCAGCATTTGGCCGAAATCAATGCTCTCAACCTGGACACGGGCAACTATACCGGAATTATCGAAGTCACCAGCCCAGAAGCGTTTAACAGTCCCCGTCAAGTGACCGTAAACTTGGAAGTTCTGGCACCTCCCATTTATGCTCCTTTGAGTTTCGCAGGGACAACCAGCACCAACAAGACATTGTTTTTCTGGGAATATATCCATCGCCTCACATGGCAGGCCAATACCAACAATAGAAATATTGAAACGTACAAAATCTATGAAATCGACGGCGTGAACAGGATATTCCTTACTGAACTGGCTGCATCGAACTTGGAATACAGCCGGCGTCACATCAACAAAAATAAAGCCTACTCCTATGAACTCGTAGCGGTGGACAACATGAACCGTGTTGGTGAGGCAGCAACTCTCTCGATGTCAGCTCCGACAACCAGTGTCAATGATGTGACATCGGTGGTAAGAATCATTAAAAAATAGAAGCCCCTGATTAAGGCAAACCGTTTTCTCTTTAAAACAAGCCGAGAGATTATGATTAATTCTAACCTGGGCTAATCACGTTCGAGATTAAACCGGAAGATTAAACCCAGAGCATACTCCATCCCGCCCAGGTTGACATCAATTCCGTTTTCCGTCGTTTTGGCCGAATTGTATTTGAGGAGAAATTTGGCGAAAAAACCGGGAGTGATTCTAAAATAAACACCACCCTGAATATGAAACCCAAGGTCATATCCTCCGACAGACGGAACAATAAATCCTTCAGGAAGCGTTTCTTTATAGGAGTAGTAATCCAGACCCAATCCGAAAAAGGGAGTCAGTTTTGTGGATTTTATCAAATACCTTAGGGCAAGGGAAAATACCGTCATCTTTAGTCTCGTGTCTTCCTGAAAAACAGTGCTTTTTCCATCAGCTTGGAACTGGCTCACTCCTGTCCACACATCTAAATATCTGGTGGAAAAGGGAAGGACAAAAGACAACTCGGCATTGTAATACACCCCTCCATTGCCATAGACTTCCTGAAAAACTTCATCCTGCAGGGCAAGGTAACCGATAGAGACACCCACGCCCACTTTTCTCATTTCACCATCTGCTTTTGCAGGTTTCTTTTCCTTCTCTTCTTCAACTTCCTGAGGAGGTGTTTTGGGCACGAGAGGAGCAGGGGTGGGCTGCTCGTCAGGCTCTTCCTTAACGACCTCTTTGTCTATGGCCTCGACCTCTTCTAATGCAATGCTATTTGCAGCTGCTTCTTTCCAGAAAAATATCTTCAGTCCATTCTCGGAATCTTCGATTTTGTATCGGGGAATTTTTTCAGAAAAATCCAGAACAACTCTCACCACTCCAGGACTGTAGACGGCACTCCGAATACTGGTGATTCCCATTTCATTGACATCCACACTCGGGGAGCTGGAAACTCTCTCAATACCTGGAAGATCAATAACTAAACGATTGGGCTCAAACAGCATAAAACTTTCAAAATCGATATCTCCTTCATATTCAATAGAGATTTCGACTTGGGTTTCTGTACTTTGAAATCCAATGTTTTCGATAGCTCTGGCTTGGACCTCCTGAGAAAACAGGAGCGGCGTAGATAAGACAATTATTGAAATCAGGAAATATATTCCATGCTTTCTAATCATTTTTTTCTCCTTTAGAATTGAATGAATTCTTCTTTTTGTACGGCTTCTCCAAACAAAAAAATTAGTCTCTTCTTATAAAGGAATTTGTCCATATTGTCAATTTTTTTCGTTTTTTATCCATACGATGAACATCCAAAGCATAAGTAAGATTGAATTGATTTGAGCTATGGGATAAGATGGATATGTGAAAATTTAGGAGGAATCAAGCTGAAAAACACAAAGTATTTTATCCTTATTGTTTTTTTTCTCGCTGTTTTTCTTTTTGCTGCAGTATTGATGTTCACCCCCCACAAATATACTGTTCTCAAAGGGGGTACGCTCATTGATGGAAACGGGAACAGCCCCATTGAAAACAGCCTTATCATACTGGAACAAGGGAAAATTAAATCCATATCCCCACGCCAGAACACAAAAATCCCCTTTCCGGCTAAGATTATCAACGCGAAGGGACGGCATATTATCCCTGGGCTTATCGATATGCACGTACACTGTGTGGACGAATCCTTTCTGCCTTTATTCCTCTTAAACGGCGTCACGACCATACGAGATGTAGGAAATGACACAGATTTTATTCTCACACTAAGGGACGAAGTCAATTCCGGACAAAGAGTTGGACCCACTCTCTTTGTCTCTGGTTATATGATCAACAGCCGAAAAATCCCCTTTGGTGCTAGCCAGCACACAGCCGTCATAAGAAACGTCAAAGAAGCCCAGAAGATTGTGTCCCTGCTCGCTCAAAAAAAAGTGGACTGGATAAAAATTTACATCACTCTTCCTAAAGGTGTCGTTCGCAGAATTTTATTCGAAGCCAACAAGTTTGGGATTCCGGTCGCCGGACACTTGAGGAATGTTGATGCCCGGTTTGCCGCCCAATGGGGGATCTCAACAATTGAACATGCCACCGGCATTGCAGAAGCACTCCTTGCCGATGAAGAATTTGAAGACGCCCCTCCTCTTCATACAATATCCGGCAAAACATGGCTTCATGTCGACCGGACAAAATACGACGATTTAATCGACCTCTTTATCGAAAAGAACATCTACATCAACGCCAATCTCACTCTCTATGAAAGCTTCACGCTCCCCACAGAAAAGATCAAAAACAAACCTTATGTCGATCTGATCCCACCATCCATTGTGGAAGGTTGGGATTCTTATCTTTCCAAACAGTTCTTAGAAGTGACTCAGGACAAAGAGAGTTGGAAAATAACAAAAGAGAGACTCGAAGAATTTTTAGTCATGTTCAAGGATAAGGGAGGAAAAATTATCGCAGGCACTGATACTCCCTGGCCATACCACCTTCCGGGATTCTCTCTGCATAGAGAGATGGAACTCTTGGTTGAAGCCGGACTCACCCCGATTGAGGCCATCCTGACAGCTACAAAATATGCGGCAGAAGCTTTGAGGCAGGACAACAACCTCGGGACACTCATGGAGGGCAAACGCGCAGATCTTGTCGTGCTCAACACAAATCCTCTCGAGGACATCCGGGCTGTAAGAGACATTCACCGTGTTTTAAAAGATGGGAAAATTGTAAAAAGAAAAAAGCTCCTCCGCA
>JAUWVG010000042.1 GCA_030617525.1 Candidatus Aminicenantota bacterium
AAAACAACAAGAAAAATTACGCCTGCCAAAAACAGGATAGGAAGCCAGGGATAAAACGGCATTCTAAATACAGAGGAACCGCCGACATTCTTTCTCCTAAGTTTAAACAACGCAAGAATGTTAAAAATCAAAAAGATCAAAATGGCAAACACCATTCCGGCGACGATCGTCTCGAACGTTTTCCGCACCAGCAGAATCACTGCCGCCCAAAAACAGTGAGCAAGAATCGCATGGGAGGGTGTGCGGTACTTAGGGTGAACGAAATTGAGCCACTTAAAAAACAATCCGTCTTTGGCCATAGCATAATACGCTCTGGGAGCGGACATCATGGTGCCGTTGATACTGCCCGTTGTGGATATCATGACTAGAATGGCTATAAAAGCTGCTCCAATAGGCCCCATTAGCCGAGTTGCCACATCCGATGCAACGATCGTGCTCTGACGCATGGCTTCCATACCAAGGGTCTGATGGTAAATCAAATTGGTCAATATATAGACAATAACGATTGTGCCTAAACCGAGAATAAGGCTCAGTGGAACAACTCGCCTGGGATTTTTCATCTCTCCGGCCACATACCCGACGCGATCCCAACCTATGTACGAAAAGGTGATGAGCATAAGAGCTGCGATCGCATTTCCAAATGGACTTAGCCCTCCTGTTGGTTCCGCCTCGGTCTGCAGCATACTCTTTTGACCCTGGATAAGAATGAGACCGATAATCACTAGAGCAAAGATTCCTCCAATCTTGAGCACCGTAGATATTTTCTGATACACGGAGGCTCTTTGGACTCCGATATAGTTGAGCACTCCAAAAAGTGCGATCACCGCCAAAGCTACAGCCGTTTGGGTCCACTGCTTCATCTCCACAAAATAGCCGAGATAATTCACCGTGATGATGGCCAGGCCCGCGGCAGGGCTCGTTCGTATGATAAAAAGCTGGGACCATCCAAACATGAATCCGGCGAACGGACCGAAGCAGCGGTTGATGTACACATATTCCCCACCTGTATTGGGAAGACGTGTTCCCAGTTCCGCATAGATCAATCCTCCCACAAAAACAAATATTCCCACAACAATCCAGAGAAGGATGATGATACGGAAAGATCCAAGATAACCGGCAATGATCTGCGGTGTAGAATATATACCCGCACCGATTGTGATACCAACAAGGATCGCTATGCCGTCAAAAACACCGAGTGTTTTCCGGAGGGAAGGCTGTTTTTCGTCTTGGAGAACAGAATTTGCTGTGTCAATTTTTCTTTTTTTGTCACTCATTTTCGTGACCTCTAAAATTCCATTAACCCGAGTTCCCGAAGCGCCAGATATGCAGCACCAAAAACGCCGGCGGAATCCCCAAGCTTCGCCTTTAAGATAGGGATACTGTCCCTCGGCACACCAAACAACAGGTTGTTCATAAGTCGAGGCACATTCTCATACCAGATCGGAAGATTGGACACGCCGCCGCCCAGGATAATGGCTTCAAGATCAAGGACATTGACAGCATTGGCAAAAGTTTCACCCATCATTTTTACACTCTCCGTGAACAATTCTATGGCATAAGATTTCTGTTCTTGATAGAGTTTGTAAATCTCCTGAATCTGAAGTTTCTGACCGCAGAGATCAAAAAACCTACGGCTGTGACTCGGCCCGGAGAGATAAGCTTCGACACATCCACGCCGCCCACATTCACATATACGGCCGTTGAAGTCAATCGACATGTGTCCGATCTCACCTCCTCCGCCTCGAGGACCCCGGTAAAGCCTATCGTTTAAAACCAAACCGGATCCCACACCCGTCCCCAGTATGACCGCCATAACAGAGTGATATTTCCCTTTGCAGCCGGCAAAAAATTCGGCAACCGCCAAACAGTTGGCATCATTGTCCACGAGAACAGGACACGGCGAAAGTTTTTTCTTCAGGGAAGGGATGAATCCGCTTGTATGATAGACGGGCGTATGAGGGGATCCATAAATCCGGTCTTCAGTCTCCACAAAAGTCCCAGGAGTGCCAACCCCCACCGCAGCGTAGGATTTATTTCCTGAAACCGCCTGAATAAGATGAAGAATTTTATCGATCACATGGTCCATGCCCTTGGATGCCTCTGAAAACACACGCTGTCTATCCAGACATTTTCGCTGACCGTCCAGCAGACAAGCCTCGATTTTCGTCCCACCCAGGTCAACACCTACGACATATTCTCTCATCCGATTTTATCCCAAGAGTCGAAGACAGCGATCACATTTTCTGGTTTGGCTTCCAGACCGAATTCACATTGTGCAATCACCCCTCCGTTCTCATAAAGTTCCTCAAAAACAGCACGGACAGCCTTTTCTATATCCTCCCTACTGCCGTAAGGAAGAAGATCCTGCCGGTCGATTTCCCCCCAAAAGGTTATTTTTCCCCGAAATTTCTCCCCCAATTCCTTAATATTCATACAAAATAGTTGACTGTTTATGGCATCGATACCAATTTCGATCAAATCCGGAAATAGTTCTGTGATATATCCGTCAGAATGCATAAAAACAGATTTGCCATAGCTTTTGGCGATTTCGACATACTCCTTATACATGGGTTTGAAAAACTTGCGGAAAAGTTCCGGTGATGTGAGCAGCGCATTTTGTGAACCCCAATCATCCATGATCCCAACGGCATCTACATCCGTTTGGGACCATACGTCCACCTCTTTGCAGTAGTGTTCGTGAATAAGCTTCAATAATTCAGAAAGTTCCGATTTCTGCTCGACCAGATCGACCAATGCCTGTTCCATGGTGCGAATAAACTGGAACCTCTCGAAGGGCCGCTGCATCGTCGCACTTAGAACGAATTGTTCGCTGTTCCGGCAAAAATCATTCACCGCCTCACGGTCGACAGAAAGAGTTTCTTCCGGGACCCTGAAATTTTCCAAATCCTGCCATTCATCAATTTGAGGTTTTTGAACAATGCCAATCGCTCCCTTTTGAGGATTGGTGAATGTGCATCCCCACTCGTCCACGTATATTCCAGGCGTGTATTTTCCTCCCAGTCTTTTGGGTTGTCGAGTATAGATTTCCGGCGCATTCACTATATCATCCGGGAACTCCCGGTGCAGACGTTCGATAACATCGGGATACCTGTCTTCCGCCCAGGGAAGAATCCAAGCCTGGCGGGGAATCCTTGGCGGGGAATCAAAAACCAAGGTTCTCTTCACAAGCCCTCTGGATGTCATAAAGCCTGTCCCTTATCTTTATTTGGAGATATTCCGCCTGGAAAAAAACAATACTCCTCTAAATCCGTTCTTTCACCTCCCCGAGCCCAGGAAAAACCCTCTTCATAAGGAAGAGTCCCATTTTTGTAACAAATCAAAAAAGACTCCTGAAGATCCTTTGCCCATATTTTCTTTCCATCTGTTTCGAGCATGGACTGCGGAAAAGCCGTGATGTTTTTCACTGCATCTTGAATACCGTTCACACAGAGCGTTTGGGAACGGGCCGCCTGTGGACCACAGATAACAGGCTTCGGATCACGGACGGCATCAACGGCCTCAAATAGTTTTTTAAACGGATCCTCGGTTTCGGGAGATCCATATTTTCTTTCAACACCGGTAGAATCCGTGGCCACAATCTCCTTTATCCCCTCTCCAAAACTGACAGTGGCGTATTCAAATTCAAGAAAAAACATGGGACCTACAGTTTCAGCTGTAGCATGCGTCGCATAAAAAAGTATCTCCACACCTGTGGATGTTAAAAAACGGCTGGCAACGGTGTCGTAATTTTCGATCGGATAGGCCTTGTAAAGCTCAGCTGTAACTTCAGCCGGTTGAGCACTCCGGTTTAGACGCTCTCCCAAAAGAAAAAGAAGATTGTGCAGATCATGAGCCATAGCGCTGTTGGCCGGGCTGTCCAAAACCCAGCGATCCTCACTGTCCTTGATCCGGCCCGCCCAATCATTCCGGTTGTAATAGGCAAAATCTCGCGGCCATAAATACAGTGATTTGGCCCGAAGAGGTCTTCCAAACCGCCCGCTCATAATATCCTTTTTCAGCTCTTGAACAGCCGCAGTGTAAGACCACTGGTAACCGATCCTCAACCAGTGGCTGTCCAACTGTGTGTCTTGAATCAACCGGTCGGCCTCCTGGACGGTCGCCGCAAGAGGTTTTTCACACAGCACGTGACTTCCCGCGCCGAGAGCTTCAAGGCTCTGGATCACATGGTATTGGAGAGGAGAGGCAATGACAACCAGATCAGCAGTCAAGCCCGAGTCCAATAATCCCTTGAGTGACGGACATACTGGGATATCCCTTCTCTTGATATCCCTGAAGAACTCCGATCCCTCCGGATGGGGATCCACGACGCCACATAGATTCACTTTTCCGGGTGGAAAACCCGACAGAATAGTCTTGAGATAGTGGTGTCCCATCCCTCCTATCCCGATTTGAACAACACGGACCGGTCTATCCTCAACCCTTTTCATTTAAGCTCCGCTCAAGGAGATCTGTCTCGATTATCTCTTTAGTCTGTAAATCAATGGAAAAGGTCTTTATTTCGAATTTTTCAAGAGAGACCGCAAACAAAAGATTCAAGGAAGGAATTTCCACACGTGTGGATCTTTTTTGTCCTGTAGGTTCAAAAAGCCGGAGCACTAGCCGGTTTTCATTTTCTGCCATTTTGAAAGTTGTCATCTGTACAACTTCATCATCCAGGATCACCCCGGGGACGTGTCCTTGCCCCTTTCCAGAAGGACAACAGCACAGGACCATTGGTATTTCATTTTTTACGAGGGCATTCCGATCGACTGCAGAGAGAAGGTCGTCCGCATTTCCACCGTTTATCCAGAAACTAGACGTTCTTTCCCCAATATCTATGCGCGGCCTGAACCGGTTTTGAGGGACAATGGGTTTGGAACCAACGGGATGGCCCGCATATGCGGGTGAACGAAGCAGAGATAATCTCAATTCTCCCTCTGAAAAATCGAATCCATATGTCCCTGAATTCATCACGGTCAAGGCCCTGCTTCCGTCCTTCGACAGAGCCGCTACCCACTTTTGTGCGAGGAGTTCCTCTCCAATACGTTCAAATTCTTCGACACCGTAAGCCACCTGACCTCTACACGCTCCCTTTGTGAACACGGAGGGGACGGACAATTTGAGCATGCGGTCCTTTTCATTCCACAGAACACGAATTTGAACCTCCAGTTCTGTCCCTTTTTTGGGAAGGACATAAGTCAAACAGGCATAGGAAAATCCGTACTGAAAGACCGCTTCGACAACCGTTCGCACTGGGCCGTCTTCGACGATCCTCACAGGCGCTAATTCTTTCGCCAAAACACCCGAAAACCGGGCACTGCGTTCCCCGGACAAAAGAGTAAAAACACCCTCGACAACCCTGAAACTGCGCACCAGCATTCCCCATGGATCGGGATTATCTTTACAGACAAGCAGTCGAAGAGAACCGGATTTAAGATAATTCTCTCCATTAACGGCATATTTATCCAAAAAACCTGTTTCAGGATTGATTGACACTTCAAGAAATTCCGTCTTAAAATTGAACGTGGAATCGGCACCGACCTCCAAAACAGAGGAAGAATCGTTTGCGTTCAGACGGCAGGCATATCGATTCATTTGACTGGGTTTAAGGTCGGCTCGAAAAACAATCCTTTTTCTCTGATCGACTGAGATGTTTGAACTTTCCTGTTCCAGCTGAAGAGGGATTTTCTTCCCGGACTCATCCTCCATCTCCGGCATCCAGAAAATATCAGGATCCGTGTTCGGTTCAGGCGGCTGGAATTCACACACCATTGTTACGGTCACTGAAAATGGAAAAGGATTGTAAACAAAAACAGGAAATTCTCCCTTTTTTGCCTGGGCCTGACCTCCAAGCAGCTGGAAGAAAGCCCGCGCTTTGATTTGAGACAGAATCTCCAATCCATGACCTATCTTTTGGAGCACATCCTCTTCCACTTCACCAATAGAGGATCCGGGAAGGATGTCGTGGAATTGACAAAACAAAAGATCTTCCAGTGCTGCTTGAAGTTCTTTCTGAGGATAGGTCATCAAGCCTTCGAGTGCGGCATGTGTTGCCATTTTTTCCGTTTTAAAATAGGTATTTTCGAGCAGGCGGTGCTTCTGTTTCACTTGAGCCATCGAGGTGTAGCATCCTACCGCCCAAGGGTTGAGATCTTTTTCCCACTGTGGATAGTGATCCTGGTTTGGCTTCAATTCATTGAAATACATCTCCGGAGTTGCGTGGAGAATGTCTCTGTTCTTAGTTTCATCCATGAGTTTACGGAGGTCCTTGAGGTCTTCTCGAGAGGCCCCTCCCCCGTGATTTCCGATTCCCCAGAGAAGAAGGCCTGTGGAACGCTCCTTATTTTCTGCCAGCCAGGCTTTTGTCTTCTTCGCCGCCTTTCCTCTCTGCGAGTTGTAATGGTCACGAGCTCTATGAGCTAGAATCTTTGATCCATCGTAGCCAATCCACACAAAATCATCTGCAGGCAGCTCCAGTTCCTTGGGATCGGGACGGCAAAAAATGTAGGATGTGTACCCTGATTTTTTTAGGATCTGCACCAGTCCGCGCGTATGCCCAAAAGGATCGAAATTGATCGCTGTCTCTGGATCTGAACCGAAATTTTTGGCGAAATAATTTTTTCCGCAAAGAATCTGACGGACAAAAGACTCTCCGCTGGGGATGTTGCAGTCGGGTTGGACATACCAGCCTCCCATAATGTGCCACCGCTTCTGCTGGACTAACTTTTGAATCTTCACGAAGAGTTCAGGATCGTACAGCTCCACCCATTTATAGAGGAGAGCTTCGTTATGGCAGAACACAAAGTTTTCAAATTCTTCGCACAGCTGGACGGCCGTGCGGAACGTGGACAGGGTTTCGGCTGCGCCCTCTTCCCACTCCCAGAGCCAGACAGGATCGAGGTGGGCATTACACACAAGATAGAGTTTCTTGGAAATCATTTCAATCCGATCTAGAAAAAGCCAATTTTATTTTCAACCAGCCACAGATGCAGGGGCGCCAGGGCTTTAAAATATTTCCAGCAAAAATTGATCAGCTCCGCAGAATACAGTTCCTCAGGAATAGGAACTGTCTTTCCGGCATACAGGCCTTTGTGCAGAAGAAGATCCGAATTTGGATGGCTGCTGTCGAATCCGGATGGGACACGTTTATAAAAACTTCCTCCGATCTCATTGCCCTTCAATCGAGATATTGATTTTATGACTTTCGACAGTTTTTCGCCTGACTCCGGATCGACGACAGCCTTCCGAAAAGGATGCAGTTCTTGTTTAGGAAACATGTAGATCCCCACACCAAGCATAAGATTGGGAGGCTCCAGATGAAAATAAAATCCGGAACACTCCATCTTCGGCCGTATACCTTCCCAGAAAAAAATCCCCATGTTTGTTTTATAGGGAGATTTGTCGGCGCTGAAACGTGTATCTCTATTGATCCGGAAGAGGGATTTATTGATTTTTGGAACGGCTTTAATATCCGGCGAAATCTGCTTTAGCCGTTCACCCATATCCACAACAAAAGACCTGGCCGGCGTCAGCACATAGGATTCATAATCTTCCCTGTGGCTCTGGAACCATTCTCTTTCATTGTGTCTTTTTAAACGGTTAAAGAATTGAACCGTGCCCTTAAAAAATCCATTAAAATCGTTTTGATTCGACATCTATGACTCCTTAACGCTGCACTCTTCCTGACGTATTTCCTGCAGCTAATTGCACGACTTCTTCCGGAGAGACCTGATTAAAATCGCCCCGAATTGAATGCTTGAGACATGCTGCAGCCACTCCAAATTCAAGAGATTCGCGATCTCCTTGTCCTTTTAAAAGTCCGGCGATAAAACCTGAAGCAAAAGCATCTCCAGCGCCCACTCTATCCAATACAGTGACATGATACCTCTTGCTCTGAAAAAACTTCCGGCCGTCAAAAAGGCATGCAGACCAGAAATTTTCTGAAGCCGACACACTTTCTCTGAGCGTAATCGCCACTTTCTGGAGTGCAAAACGCTCCACCAGCTCCTGGGCCATATCTCGATAGCCCTCCATATCCAAATGGGCCGTTTCCACATCACTCTTCCCGGGAAGGATCCCGAAAATTCGAATGGCATCTTCTTCGTTGCCAAAAAGCACATCGACATAAGACATGAGCTCTGTCATGATCTTTTTGGCTCGGCTCTCACTCCATAATTTTTTCCTGAAGTTCAAGTCACAGGAGACAGTTATCCCCTTTTCTTTGGCCGTTTTGAGACCCTGTCTAAGAGTATCCAAAACCGAATCACCTAGAGCCGGAGTAATGCCCGTCCAATGAAACCAGGCCGTTTTGTCAAAAATAGCGTCCCAATCCAGTTCATCCGGTTTTAATCCTGTGATCGCAGACATAGCCCGGTCGTAGATGACTCGTGAAGGCCGGGGACCGGCACCATGTTCCAGGTAGTAGACGCCCAGTTTTTCTCCCTTGCGAAGGAGGTATTGAGTGTCCACACCATACGATTTTAAAACACGGCAGGCATTGTCTCCGTTTTTATTTTTCGGAAGCACCGTCACATAGAAGGACTGAAGACCAAATTGTGCCAAGCTGACAGCTACATTGGCTTCGGCTCCTCCGAAGTGAACATCGAAATTTTTGGAATTCTCCAGCCGGATGCCAGGAGGAGGAGACAACCGCATCAACATCTCACCAAACGTTACGGTTTTAACGGGTTCTCCTCTACTCTTAAACTGGATTTTTTTTGGAGCTTTTTTTAGAGGACGAATATCGAGTTTCTCCCGCCAAATCCGGATCAAAGTCCGCGTCGACTCAATATCATGGATTGTTCGCGTCAATGCCGAAGCACAGAATATTCCAAAAGGATCTTTAGGGACCGCTTTCTCGAGGGATTCAATCGTGATTCCTCCGGTATACATTACGGTTAGATCCGGAAAAGGGCCTCTCCAGGATTTGGCTAAATCCACATGGGAAAGACCTCCGGAAAAAGCGGGAAACAATTTATAAGTCCACTGATAGGGATACTTTTCTCTTAATTCTTCCAAAGAACAGCCATAGGCCTGCGCTTTGTGCACAAGCTGTTTTCCCACATCGGCCAACCCCCCGGGCACACACAAAATATTTTGTTTCACACAAACATCCACCACTTCCGGGAAAAAATCCGCAGAAACAATCCCGGCAGCACCAGCCTGAATGGCCCCCTTTGCCTGGTTCGCAGTCAAAACCGTTCCTGCCAGGATCAAAGCGTGGGGATATCTGGAGAGGACCGCCGCGATCCCATCCAGGCTGAACTTCGACCGGAGGGCAATCTCGAGAATGACTCCCTCTGACTGAAATATTTCGTACGAAGCCACACATTCTTCAACAGATTTGGGAGAGAGGAGTGCGACCAACCGATTTTTTCTCAATTCCTCAAAAATTTTTTCTGTTTTATTCATAAATCACTCCGTTTATAACCGGCGTATGTTCATTCCTCCGCTGACTTCGACAACCATTCCTGTGGAATAGGAAAATGAACCTTTTGCGAGAGAGACAACGGCCCGTGCCACATCCTCAGGCTGCCCCCATCTCTTCTGGGGGATCAGGCCTTCGGCGATTTGCCGATCATACTTATCTTTGACCGCCGCTGTCATCCGTGTCTGGATAATCCCGGGTCGAACTTCATAAACATTGATGTTGAATTCGGAAAGACGATCGGCGAATATCCTGGATATCTGACTGAGAGCCGCTTTAGAGATACAGTACTCGGCCCGGGAAGGTGATGAGACATCGGCCGAAATGGATGAGATGAAGATGATACACGGCCGGCAGTTTGGATCCTTGTGGACAAGATCTATCATCTTGCGGGCCGCTCTCTGTGTCAAGAAGAATGCTCCCCTGGAGTTTACAGATAAGACCCTGTCATAGCTATCAGGAGTTGTCTCCAGGATATCCAGTCTCTTGTCCGGAGCAATGCCTGCATTATTGACCAAAACATCGATTCTCTCGAATTTTGATAAAGTTAATTCAATGATTTTCTTATGGTCTTCCAGTAAAGAAATGTCTGCCTGGATCGGGAAAAAATCTACACCCAATTCCTCAATTCGTTCAATGTCGACGGCAGCGATATCATAGCCACTCTGTGCCAGTTCAATGGCAATGCTCCGGCCAATGCCAAAACCAGCTCCTGTTACGAGAGCAACGGGTTTTCCTTTCATCTCCCTTCTCCTTCAGAACACAATAATTCTTATCATAAATATTCAAACCATTTTTTTTCAGAAAGGTCAACTCTTTCCTGAAATGAGGGAGCCGGCAGTTTTTATCAATAATTCAGGTCAACTCTAAAAAAAGTTATCGGAGAGATAATCCTTCCAGATATTCTCGAACCAGCTCTCTTCTCTTGGAATAGGCCGGATATCTACCCAATTCTTGGTTATTTCCTTTTTTTCATTCAGCCGCACTTCCAATATCTT
>JAUWVG010000366.1 GCA_030617525.1 Candidatus Aminicenantota bacterium
GGTGATCGGTTCCCCATTTATGGGGGAGCAACATTTGGCCAGCTTCACCAGACGGCCTTTGACGCCCTTGACAAGAATAGCGGACTTCGGTTTTGTTTTGACTTTGGTGACGACTTTATCAAGAATCGTCTCCTTTTTTTCAGGTAGAGGTTTTTGAGAGAACAATTTTTCCATGAATTTCTGATTCAAGATAATTTTTCCAGATCCAATGAGAACGTAGAATTCTTCGATCGTCTTGACCCGATAATTGAACGCAGTATTCAAATTCTTAAGAAGAGCCGTCTTTTTTGTCACTTCAAGAGGGAGGCGGTATTTCTCGGTTTCTTTTTCCCAAAGTTTTTGGCCCAATTTCGTGTTCTTTGTTTTGTCTTGAAGGTTGAGCCAGTGTTTCAAATGGGTTCTAGCAGTCGGAGTAAAAACCATATTCAGCCAACCATGCTCGGGCGTTGTTTCAGGAGACGTGATGATTTCGACAACATCTCCTGCTTTGAGGATTGTCTTTAAGGGGACCGTTCTTCCGTTGACTTTAGCCTCGACGGCTTGGCGGCCGATCTCGGAATGAATCTTGAAGGCGAAATCGAGAATAGACGCACCAAGCGGAAGAGTCATTGTTTTTCCTTTAGGCGTGTACACAAACACTTCTTCTGGAATGAGGCCCGTTTTTAAGTTTTTGAGAAATTCTCTTGGGTTTTTTTGCTCCTTGTACAGATCTACCATTTCTCGCAGCCATTGGAGACGTTTATCATCTTTCATTTTGGATTTAGGATCCGGGTCTTTGTACTGCCAGTGCGCGGAAATGCCGTTTTCTGCCAAATCATGCATCTCTTGAGTGCGGATTTGGATCTCAATTATCTGCTTTTTTTCTGTCATGATGGTCGTGTGGAGGGACTGGTAGAGATTGGGTTTGGGCATGGAAATAAAGTCACGGAAGCGGTGGGGGAGGTGCGGCCATTTTTGATGTATGATCCCGAGTGCTGTGTAACAATCGGCAGCACTGTTTAATATCAACCTCAAGGCCATGAAATCGTAGACTTGGTCGAAATAAATTTTTTGCTGTTTCATCTTTCGATGGATACTGTATGGTCTCTTCAAACGGTAGAAAATTTCTGCGGAGATCTTATTTTCAGCGAGAAGGAGTTCGATTGTTTTGCGGTGTTTCTTGAGCTCCTTTTCTGCCTGCATTCTCTTTGGGTCAACAAGCGATTTGATTTTAAAGTATTGTTCTGGATCGACGAAGCGAAAGGCCAGATCCTCAAGCTCAGCCTTGATCCGCCCCATCCCCAACCTATTGGCGATAGGAGCGAACAGTTCCAGGGTTTCCTCTGCGACTTGCTTTTGCTTATTTTCATCCAAATATTTCAAGGTTTTAAGGTTGTGTATTCTGTCGGCGAGTTTGATGAAAATGACTCTCAGATCGTCTGTCATAGCCAGAATGATTTTTCGGATACTTTCGGCCTGTCTGGTTTCAGGGGAAGATTCCTGAACGAGACTGATCTTGGTGACCCCTTCTACGAGATGAGCAATGTCCTTGCCAAAGGCTTCTCGAATTTCAGAGGCCGTCACATCGGTGTCTTCCAGGACATCATGGAGGAGACCCGCGGCCAAAGTTGTTGCATCCAGATTTATGTCAGCAAGCATGTTGGCCACTTCGAGAGGATGGCTCAGATAGGGTTCCCCGGACAGCCTGACCTGTCCCTTGTGCGCACTGGCCGCAAACACATAGGCCTTTCTCAGGAGGCCGAGATCCTTTTCAGAATAGGAGGGTGACAGTTTATCGAGAATGTCGTTGAATCTGATCATCGCGAGGACGCCTTTTTCTCCTGCTTAATAATCCATTCCACTGCATCCAGCAAATTTTTGGCCACGTAGGCAGGCTGGATTCCTTTGTCTTCAAGCTTCTTTTGTGATTCTTGGCCGTATCCTGTGAGGACGAGTATCGGAGCAGCATTTATGTTGATTCCAAAGAGGAGGTCTTCAACCTTATCCCCAATCATATAAGACGAGGACGTGTCGATATGAAGGTCTTTGGCGGCTAACCTTCCCATTCCAGGGTTGGGTTTCCGGCAGGAGCATTCTTTCCTGTATTTCTCCGTTTTTGAGAAAACATAATGTGGGCAGTAATAGATGCCGTCAAAGGAGACATCATGCCGTTCGAATTCCTCGTTCAATTTGGTGTGGATATTTTGCAGGTTCTTTTCTTCGATGAGTCCACGCCCTACGCCAGATTGGTTTGTGATAATGACGGCCAGGAGTCCTGCCTGTTTAATTTTTTTTACAGCCGTGAAACTGAATGGATAGATGTCAATCACGCTGTACGAGCTGGGATATCCGACATCTCTGTTGATTGTACCGTCCCTGTCTATAAATACGGCTTTCCTTTTCATTGCAAAAACCTTTCACAAGCACTGTAGACATCCAATGCAGAAATACTCTTCATGCACCGGTGGTCTGTCGGGCAATCGCGGTTGCGGCACGGCCAGCAGTCTATGTCTTTTTTCACAACGGCAGACGGCTGCTGGAAGGGGCCTGTGAGATGGGGATCTGTCGGGCCGAAGATGGCGACGACAGGTGCTTCTAAGGAGTTGGCCATGTGCATCGGGCCGGAGTCGTTAGAAACAAAGAGGGTTGCATGGAGGAGGACTCCCGCCAGTTGAGAGACGGTTGTCTTTCCGCTCAGGATGAAAGGAGGATGTTTCATTTGTGAAGCTATCGTTTGAGCCAGCACAAGTTCGTCCGCCGATCCGACAATAAGGATGTCGGCCTGATCCCTGTCTTGAAGCACGGTGGCCAATTCGGCAAACCGTGATGCCGGCCATCTTTTTGCGGACCCATAGAATGCTCCCGGATTAAGAACAACAAGGGGGTGTTGAAACGTTATTCCCAACGAGACAAGAAGATCATTGGCGTTTTGCCGCACAGCGGGGTCGACTGTGAGAACAAGAGGCCGGGGAGATGCGGGAAGGCCTAAACCGGACAGGAGGTTAGTGTAGTACTTTGCCTGATGAACGGATAAGAAGCTGTTGTTGATCTTGACTGTTTTGGTTAAAAGGAGCTTTCGAAAATCCCTTTCGTATCCCCAGCGTTGCGGGATTTTAGCCAGAAAGAAAAGGAGTGCAGACGAAAAGGAGTTGGTCAGCAGCAGCCCGACATCAAACTGGTGTTTCTTCAGTATTTTTGCACTATGAATGAAGCCCCTCAGACGGGAGGGGTTCTTAAGGGGAATTACTCCTGCTACATGATTCAGAGGAAGGAAAATATCTTTGATCCAGTCTTGTCCGCAAATCCAGATTTCCGCTTCAGGCAAATTTTCGTGAAGGGCTGCGATGGTGGGAAGGGCGAGGATGCTGTCCCCCATCCAGTTAGGGGCCCGAACGGCGATCTTCATAGGTTTCGCTATTTTGTTGAAGGAGCGGGAGGGGTTTTTTTTGCCTCTTGTGTTGCCGGAGCGTCCTTTGTTTTTTTTTGGTTCTTTGGGCTTTGTCTCTTTTTTGTCTTTTTGTGCGTAGTCGGTGACATACCATCCACTCCCCTTAAATTGAAGAGCTGGAGGAGAAATAATTTTGTGCACCGATGCACCGCACTTAAGACACTTTTTTAGAGCGGGGGCATCCACTTTTTGAATTATTTCAAAAACCGATGCGCATTTAGAGCATTTGTATTCGTAGAGTGGCATTTTTTTTCTCGTTATTAAATAAAAATGTATTATAGCAGATTTTAGTCCTAATTTGTAGAGAAAGGCCAAGGATTCGAGGGGTCGATAAAAA
>JAUWVG010000212.1 GCA_030617525.1 Candidatus Aminicenantota bacterium
ACCGGAATCATCGGGATGAACTCTGTTCGTGAGAAAGATAACAAATGTCTGAGTTGCAGGGTCGATCCATATAGAAGTGCCCGTATATCCTGTATGTCCAAAAGAGAACTCTCCAAATATGTCACCGCCGTTTGTGGAATAGGATGAATTCAAATCCCATCCCAAACCACGGCCGGCAAAAAAGACTTCAGGAAAAATCGATGTCATCCTGGCAACAGTTAACGGGCTTAAGATTCTATTTATCCCGATTTGTCCTCCATTAAGCAGCATCTGAGCAAATACGGCCAGGTCATCCGCCGTTGAAAAAAGCCCTGCATTTCCAGATATCCCTCCCTGAAGTCTGGCTAGAGGATCATGTACAATACCAACAAGAGGGATACCGTCGAAAACTTCTGTGGGAACACAGAGTGTTTGGAACTCTTCGGGAGGAACATAAAACGTATGTGTCATGCCTAAGGGATCGAAGATATTCTCTTTTGAAAATTCGGCAATCGATTGTCCCGTAACAATTTTGACAATTTTTGCCAATGAGATATAACCTAAGCAGCTGTAATGAAACTCTGTTCCTGGAGCGTTTGTTTTTTCCAGTTGTCCTATGTGATCGACGAGTATATCCACAGGACAAGGAGCGCCAAATTTGTCCTCGACCTCCTGTGCATCACAATAGGGAGGAAGTCCCGAAGTATGAGTCAGTAAATGCCAGAGCCGGGCATCCTCGTGTGCCTGGCCTTCCTCATCGACATAGGCAGAAAATTCCGGGATATAATCCTTAACTTTGTCCCACAACCGCATCTTTCCTCTTTCCACAAGGATCATTATCGATGTCGCAGTGGCCACTGGTTTGGTGATCGACGCCAGATCAAATATCATAGATTTTTTCATGGGCTGCTGTTCCGGAATCCACTGGCTGTGACCATAGATCTTTCGGAAAACAACTTTCCCCCGCCGTGCCACTAGAATGTCCGCTCCTGGAAAATCCTTGTTTTTTACAGCCTCATTGATGATGTTTTCGAGCAGGGCCAGATGTGTTGAGGACATGCCCACCTTTTCCGGCTTTGCTGTAGATAAAGAGGGAAAATCGCTCTGACATGATACAAACACAAATAAAAGAAAAAGGGATAGAATTTTTAATATTTTTTTCATTTATTCACCTGAAGTGTTTTCATATAACCTGGATAATTTACGAATCGAGTTTGCTGTAGAGTTTTTCTCTTGAGATTTCAAGGGCCAGATTAAACTCCCCTGCCAGGACCTGTGCAGCTAAAGATGCTGCAAAATCCTTGGCCGAATGGATATTCATAATTCGAAGAGCTTCCCGACCACTGGGGGAAATAAGGCCCTCACGATTGGAGGCCACCCCCACTTCTATATTCGGCAGTTCCACGCTGTAGATTACATCACCCTTATCGACATAAGCGGAAATATTCTGGAATGAAGAGACCAGACTGCTCTGTGGATTCACTTTTGTGGCTTTATAGACTGCGGGAATAATTTCTCCACCCATTCCCGAATAGAACTGGCAGCCCAGTTTTTTTGCGCCAATTCTGTCCAACTCCACTGAAGTCATAAACTTTTCAACATCAATTTCAAACGCCTTATCAAACTCATCTACAGGAATATGAACCTCGGCTCTCGCATACCGGCCTCTCTTGTTTCGAGGACTGGGTTTAAGATCTCCGTCATACCCCTGAGCGATCATGCTCATTTGAAATTTTACATTGTGTTCTTTAAAAAATGCTTCAATTTTGCCCTTGGCAAATCCGACGACTCGGCTTGTATCCCCATGACCCCGGAAATTTCCGAAGTCGGTGACAAATTCAACATACAGGATGAAGCGGCCGTTCCATTCAGTCGGACAAAACTCAACAGACACGGCTCGGCCGTGGAACTCCGCCATTTTTTCTTCCATCTCCTTCCTCAACGAAAGCCAGAAATCCTCAATAACTTGGATCGCTTTTTTTCGAAAGTCTTCTGATTGGAAGAGGAAAGCCAGGGACCGGACGGCGGGGCCAAACTCTGAGACCTTCACTTTGGCTCCACCGAATTTATTGATCAGAAAGCTCCCTCGAGTCACTCCGATCGGACCGAGTCCCGTCCCATAAACTAGAAGATTTGTAAACTCCTTCTCGACATCACCAACCACCTTAATCCGGCCTGCATAGGAATAATAAGCTTCGCTCCCTCCGATATAATTGGCAACCAGAGGAGAGTATTTGTCCAAAGAACGGAGATCTCCACCACAAAAAAGACAATTCTGGTGACTGTCCTTTGCGTCAAGTTCATAACCAAGATTCTCTTTATCGCAGACGTAATGAATTTTGTATGGTTTTTCAGGAACACAGATAGACTGGAATTTTTCTCCAGTGATCACTTCGAGAAATCTCTGTCTGGCTAGAGCGGCCAAGCGGAACTGTTTTGGTGGATCAAGTTCGCTGCTTGTGGTTAATTCCTCTTCAACTTTCCAAGGAGGGATAAATCCACTGATAAGCTTTTCAACACTTTCTTGGAAAATTCTTTCTTCTACACCGCTCATATTCTTTACGGGTATTATTATTCAATCTTTCAGGATTTGTCCAGAGGTAGTGTCCGTATTAAGATAAACATATCCGTCCAATTTGACTAAACAGCTTGCCTTTGATAATTGTATAATACGCAGAACGGAGAAGCTTAGGAGAGGCAAGTGGAAGCCAACGCCCGTGAAATTCTGGCTTCCTGATTAGGAGAAATCGTAAATGAAAAAAGGTTTTAAAAAATTCCGTGCACTCTTAATTACACTTGCGATTTTGGTTATTTGGGTGGCATTGGAATTACTTCTTTATGCCATTTTTGGAGAAGGTGTTGTCACAACAATAGTAGGTATTGCAATTGCATTTGTGATTGGCGCTTATTTTTTCCGTGCGGTTAAAAAAGCATGGAAGAAGTGAGATGAATAGAGCAAGACTATTCTAGTGTATTGTCCACACAGAATGGAAGTGAATCAATAAGGATTATTTTTTTGTCAGTTCCACCGGACCTATTTCACCCTCTTCAGTCTCCCAGATGCCGGTCATCGTATCATTTTCGACCTTTAGAGTGACATAGACAGTCAAAAATTCTTCTCCTGTGTCGACTACGCAGTTGAATGTGAGTTTATTCTCTGTAAATTCAATATCCTCGCATTCGGTGTTGTCAAGCATTCCCATGGCATCTGATATTTTCGCAGAATACTCCCCACTCTCTTTTGTGATCACTAAAGTCATCCCATCCGGTTCAATAGCATCGGGAACCTCTGCCTCCCCCACCCAGGTTCCGCTTAAATCCACACTTTGACTGAACATCAGCCCTGAGGCCGCAGCCAAAACAAAAACTGCGAGCGCAAAAAACACTGTGACTTTTTTCATTACGTTCTCCTTTTTACGTGTTATTCAATTAGGAAATAACTTCTTCTCTAATTCGTCATATAGAAATACGCATTATAGCAGGAAAAAGTTTCATGGGAAGAATTAGGGCCAGGCCTTGAAAACGAATACAAATTTTTTCCAATACTCAATAACCTCTGGCTTTCCCTTGACCTCGCGGATCGGCCGCTCCCTTAAATGATTTTGGCCGCCCCTTCGCGTCATAAAGTATAGCCAAAGCATGAGCGTTCCCCAAACCTCCGGAAACACGAATATTATGTCCCCGTAAAGACAGGGCATTAAGGACCGATTCGGGGACACCACTCTCTACAGAGAGAACATCCGGCTCGACAAAGCTTATACGGGAGGCTGCCAGGGCTTCCTGAATGTTCATTTTAAAATCGATCAGATTCATCACTATCTGGGGAATGGTTTGACCGATCGTATGTCCTCCCGGAGTTCCCAGAGCCACCCAGGGTTTTCCCTCCTTGAAAATGATTGTCGGACAGTCTCCGGACAGCTTGCGGTGTCCGGCATGGGCATCCATAGGATTGCCTTTTGGTTCGAATGTGCAGTAGTAGAGGGAATTATTCAGCCAGACCCCTGTCCCCTCGGGCATAATCCGGCTGCCAAAGGCATTGCCGAGTGTTTGGGTAGCAGAAACGATATTTCCCCATCTGTCGGCGACAACAAAATGAGTGGTATTGTCTCCCTGTTTGATAGGCACACCAGGGGGCGAGAACGGCTTGGCCCGCTCGAGGTCAATCTTAGCCACCTCTTTATCCCAGTAGGCTTCGGTTAGGAGTCTGTCTAGGGGAGGAGAACTGATCTCCGGATCGCCGGCATAGGCCAGCCTGCACCAGAAGGCATGTTTTGAAACTTCTGCAAAACGATGCAGATATTCTTCAGTGTTAAAACCAAGAGACTGGTTGTCATAACGACTCATCAATCCCAGTCTAATCAGGGACGGAAACGCCGTCGAAGGAGGAGAGGCTGTGTACACCTGAAATCCTCTATACTCGATATGGATCGGTGCCCACCATTCGGCTTTATCCGCCTCTAAATCTTCAGATGACAGAAATCCTCCGGATTTATTCATCTCTTCATCAATGACTGAACCGATTGGTCCTCCATAAACAGCACCGGCTCCTTCTTCTGCAATTCTTTTTAATGATTTGGCTAAATCCTGCTGGATCAACTTCTCCCCTTCTCTCAGAGGAATCCCATTTTTTCCGTAGAATTCTTGAGCATATTCTGGAAAGGAATCAAAGGCACGACCTATAGTACGCGCGCCCTTCTCTCCCAGTTCAAAGCCCTCTTCCGCGGCTCGGATCGCCGGCTCAAAGAGTTTTGGCCACGATAATTTGCCGTAATTCTTTGACATCGACTCCCAGGCATTGACATTTCCTGGTGTGGATACAGCCTTTGCCCCACGTCGGTTATCCAAATAGTTTGGAGTCGGTGCACGAAAAAGGTCGGAATCACAGGCAGAGGGTATCTTCCCGCTGGAGTCGAGAAATCGCACTCTTTTCTCCTTTGCCACAAAGACCAGGATCGTCCCATATCCTCCAATTCCTGACATGGCCGGTTCAACGACATTTAAGGTGGACGCAACCGCAACGGCCGCGTCAAAGGCATTCCCTCCGGCCTTCAGGATATCCAGACCTGCTTGCGTCGCAAGGGGGTGTGCCGAACTTACCATCCCGGATATTCCGGTTGCCGGAATTAAAGCTGAGGCATCAGCTACAACTCCTTCGGGGGCATGGTCACAAAATACCATTAAAATCAGAACAACAATAAGTCCAAAATGCTTTTTTTGAATCATGGTATGTGCTCTCCTTGATTATTCACCGAACCAGCGGGATCAGATCCTGGGGCCGATTTGTAATAATTCCGTCCACCTGCA
>JAUWVG010000079.1 GCA_030617525.1 Candidatus Aminicenantota bacterium
ATCTATGGCTCCTCTTTCATAGTCATTCCAGAAATCAGTCAAGGGATATTCGATGGATCCAGCTTCGTGTTTATTCCCTGAAAAATACTTACTGCGGAGGCTTAACTCCAGTCTATCAGTCACATTAAAGATCATTTTTCCAGTAAAGGAATTCCCTGTGTATTCGGAGTTTTCTCTATGGCCGTCGCTTAATCTTCTGTCAAATGTCAGATAATATTTGAATCTTTTCAAATTCTGTCCGAGTCGAAAATTTAACTGCTTGGTGTCGTATTTTCCATAAGATGCAGTGAACCCAACTTCTGTTCTCTCCCTTGGGACGTGAGTCATAATATTGACAACGCCGCCCATGGCATCAGATCCATACAGAACCGAAGAAGGACCTCTGACAACTTCGATTCTCTCTACATTATCCAGTGGAAAGGAGTGAGTTACACTGCATCCAAACAAGCCCATTTTTTCCGGACGTCCGTCAACGAGTACGGCTATACGCCGGCCTCTCTGGCCGAGTCCTCGTATATCGACATCTGAACGGCCAAAATCACCTGTCTTGCGGATAAATAGGCCTGGGAGATAAGACAGAAGGTTCATGGCATTGCTTGCCGCTGTGGCCTTCAAATCCACTTCATCTACCACACTTACCGACGCGGAGCAGTCCTTAACGGCTTTGCGGGTTTTTGTAGCCGTTACAACAATTTCTGTATGGGGATGCAGTTGCTTTTTTTTGTCATCTTTCTTCTTCTTTGAAGTCTCTTGATTCACTGAGTTGGAAAAACCTGCTAAAGATAAATTAATGACCAGAAAAATCAGGATGAGTGCTCTTTTATTCATAGCAAGACCTCTTGGTGTTACTATTATGATATTAGTAACACGCTTGCTATGAAAGTCAAGCGGTATTTTTTATTTAGAACGGATTTAATCCAATCTATTCAATTTCCTGTCCTGTCGTGGTCATAATCAGTTTCCCATGTTTCACATTTCTTGTTGTCAATAGGTTATCCGAGATCTTTTTGATCAGTTTGCTTTGTCCTTTTAGAATAATGACCTCAAGACAGTTATGATGATCCAGATGGATATGAGTTGATGAGACAATAATGTTTAAATACTTATGCTGGATACGAGTCAAGATTTCAGTCAATTCTCTGGAATCATGGCTGTATACCAAAGCAAGTATGCCAACCGTTTCAGCTTTTTCGCCAGTCCACTCTTCTGACACCAAACGTCCTCTGATTAAATCCCTGAATGCTTCAGACCGGCTTTGATAGCCCGATTTTTCAATAAGCTTATCAAAGCGGCTTAAAAGAAGAGTATCGATAGATACTCCAAAACGAGTGACTTTTTCCATTAGTTAAATCCTTTTTTATCAAGTCGAAAATAATATGTCCAGCCACGAAAGTCAAACTTAAAAAAATTTAAACTAATCTGGATTATTCACGAGCTGAGGTTGCTACAGATGCGAGGCATCGGCTCGTGAGATTGCCACGTCGCTTTGCTCCTCGCAAAGACAGGGTCGTGACGAAGAAGATGTGGATATAACTCTCCATTAAGAGTTGCACTTATCTGTCCGAATATCACTGCATCGAAGCAATGACCTTTTTTGAAACAAAATTCTTGACAATCGAAAACAAAGCTACTATATTCTTTATTGATAACGGTTATCATTATCAAATAAGGAGATAGAATGCCCAGACCTCACAAGTGGCAGCTTAGATTCCAAGGTCATGTTTCCCGTTGGACCGGTCCACGGGAAGCCATTCTTGGTCTTTTGAGTAAGACCTCGAAACATATGAGCGCAAAAGAGATCTACAGTTCCCTATACAAAAAGCATCCCAACCTAGGATTAACGACTGTATACAGGACTTTGGATCTCCTCACTCGTATGAGTCTAATTCACAAGATCACTCTTGGTAACGGGCAAAGACGGTTTGAGTTTAAAAAAGGGGAAAAAACAGACCACCATCATCACCACCTTATCTGTACGGGCTGCGACAAAATCTTTGATTACAAAGAATTTGAGGAAGAAGAACTAATCCTTATAAAAAAAACTGAAGAGAGTCTCACTAGAAAATTCAACTTCAAGATTATGGATCATAACATTGAATTCTATGGACTGTGTGATAAATGCAATTTAAATATTTATAAAAATAAACCAAAGGAGATCAGATGAAAATAGCAGTTTCAACAGACAATGGTAATGTTTCCGTTCATTTTGGACGATGCGCTTCCTATACGATTTATGACATTAATGAGAGCAACATCTTGGCCAAAGAGGAAATTCCCAATCCCGGTCACGAACCGGGATTTTTACCCCAATTCCTTTCAGAAAAAGGAGTTCGATGCATCATTGCCGGTGGGATGGGCCCAAGGGCTCAAGCACTTTTTGCTCAGAAGAACATCAAGACGGTCATCGGTGTCCAGGGGGCCGTAGATAACGTTATCCAAAAATATTTGGACCAAGAACTCGAGGCAGGTACAGACCTTTGTGATCATGGAGGAGGAGAAGCAGTACAGGATGCCAACGAATTCCGTAACGATTCCCCAGTTCAACTTAATTCTCAAGCTTCAGGCCCCAGAATTTGTGTAACTTCACTCGGCCCGGATGTGGAAGCAGAAGTGGACCCAAAGTTTGGCCGGGCCAACTATTTCTTAATCATTGACCCGAAAACATCGGCAGTAGAGGCCATAGAAAATCCGAATAGAGATGCCGCTCAGGGATCAGGGATTCAATCTGCACAGCTTGTTTCCAGTAAGAATGTCGGCATCGTTTTCACAGGCTCATGCGGGCCAAAAGCCGAAAGTGTTCTCCAATCCGCAGGGATTCAAATAAAAACCGGGGTCAGTGGTCAAGTGAAAGATGTTCTCGTAAATTTCAAAATGCAGGAAAAATAATGGCAAACATAGAAGAAAATGTCAAAGTTGCAAAAGTCCTAGAGAAAATTAAAAATAGACTCCTCGTTTTCAGCGGTAAGGGAGGAGTTGGAAAAAGCACAGTGTCCGCAAATCTTGCCCTTGCTCTTGCTAACAAAGGAAAAAAAGTCGGTCTTTTGGATGTCGACATTCACGGGCCGAATTTGCCCAAGATGCTTGGAGTCGAAAATGAAAACATGGGCATCTCTTCTGAGGGCATCAAGCCGGTTAGGGTGAATGACAACCTCCACCTGGTCTCCATGTCTTATCTACTTCAAGGGCCCAACGTTCCAGTGATATGGCGAGGGCCGATGAAGATGAAGGCAATTGAGCAATTTTTGGGTGACGTTGCATGGGGTGAACTAGACTGGTTGGTCATCGATTCTCCACCAGGAACTGGCGATGAACCCCTATCGGTGGCTCAGCTCATCCCTGCATCTGGAGCCGTGGTTGTCACGACCCCCCAAGAAGTTTCCGTGATGGATTCGAGAAAGGCTGTGGCTTTTGCGAGAAAGCTCAATCTAAATATCCTTGGAATTATCGAGAATATGAGCGGGATGGCCTGTCCGCACTGCGGAGAGAAGATCGACCTATTTAAGGAAGGGGGAGGATATAAGGCTGCTCTGGATCTTAATATCCCTTTCCTGGGCAAAATCCCACTCGATCCCCAGATTGTCATCCTGGGAGATGAGGGGAAATCCTTCATCACCTCCCAGCCAGAGTCGGATGCCAGCAAAGCCTTCATGAAAATCGCCGAGAAAATCTTGAAGGCACAAAAAGCTGCATGAGTTCAAATCTTTAAGGAGTTATAAATGGCAAAAATTGGAATCATCATCTGCGGACGTTATCAGGACTGTGGAGGAGGAAAGTGTTTCAGGGCAATGAGAGAAAGAGTTGGAGCCTTTTCACGGTATCCTAAGGATGAGCCTCTGGAAATCGTCGGTTATTCCTACTGTGGAAGCTGTCCCGGGGGAAATATTGAGTATGTCCCTGAAGAGATGAAAAATAACGGTGTCGATGTCATCCACCTGGCGACGGGTTTGATTGTTGGTTATCCTCCCTGCCCGCGCATCCGGCATTTTAAAGAATTCATAGAAACTCATTATGACATTCCTGTGGTCATTGGAACGCACCCGATTCCGTTAAAGTACCTAAACACCCACGATCAATTAACTTTCTGGAATAAGATGAACATGAAAGAGATTGCCGGTGATCTGATGGGAGAGAACAAAGATATCATGGAAGCCTATAATTAGAGAGGGGGTTTACATGGATAGAGAAAACCAAAGGGAAGAAAAAAAGATCGGCCGTGGCAGTATGAGAGGAAAAGGTGCTGGTCCAAGTGGACACTGTATTTGCCCTTCTTGTGGTACCACGGTCCCGCACAAAGCGGGCCTTCCTTGTAACCAGATTGATTGTCCGAAGTGCAATACGAAGATGATACGATAAGAGGCAATTTTTTATAAAAAACCTGATGATCATATCTATAGCCAGCGGTAAAGGAGGAACAGGGAAAACGACTGTTGCCGTAAATTTGGCCCTCTCTTTGAAGGAAAAGAATCCGGTTCAATTTCTTGACTGCGATGTGGAAGAGCCCAATGCCCACTTCTTTTTAAAACCACGAATTCATAAGACTCTACCTGTTAATCTTATTATCCCTGAAATCATTGAAGACAAATGTACATTTTGCGGGAAATGTGCAGAATTTTGCGCGTTCAATGCCCTCGCTGTGCTGAAAGATGATGTCCTCGTTTTCAGTGAACTCTGTCATGGATGCGGGGGCTGCAGCCTCGTTTGTCCTGAAAATGCGATAAAGGAATATGAACAAAAAATTGGTGTCCTTGAATTAGGAACCTCCAATGCCCTCCAGTTTATTCAGGGAAAACTTGATATCGGAAAAGCCATGTCTCCTCCAATCATTAGAGCTGAAAAAAAACTCATCGATAAAAGTCGTACGGTCATCATCGACGTCCCTCCAGGCACTTCCTGTCCATTTGCCGAGGCAGTCAAGGGAAGTGATTTTACCGTGCTTGTAACTGAACCGACTCCCTTTGGATTAAATGACCTTCGATTGGCAGTGGAGACAATACAAAAAATCGAAATTCCTTTTGGTGTTATTTTAAACCGTGCCAATATTGGCAACAAAAACGTCCAGGAGTATTGTCGAGAAGAAAACATCCCTATCCTGATGACCATACCGATGGATAGAAAGATAGCGATTGCTTATTCTACAGGAAAAACCATCATCGAGATTCAACCTTCCTATCGACAAAAATTTCTCGACTTGTATACGAAAATCCAAAGATTAATCCAATGAAACAACTGGTTGTTATAAGTGGAAAAGGTGGAACAGGAAAGACGATCCTTACCGCCTCGTTTGCGGCATTAGCCCAAAACAAAGTTATGGTTGACAGTGATGTTGATGCTGCCAACCTCTATCTGCTTCTGAATCCGGAAATCAAGGAAACCTACTCCTTCTCCGGAGGAAAAAAAGCCTATCTTTTTCCCGAAAAGTGCACCGGTTGTGGCAATTGCGTTGAGGCCTGTCGATTTGATGCCATAAGTGAAACTGAAGAAGGTGAAATCCTTATTGATCCTATTTCATGTGAGGGATGTGGTGTTTGTTCTTTTGTCTGTCCTGAAGAAGCTATAGAGATGAAAAGCAGTATATCGGGGGAGTGGTTCGTCTCAAAAACAAAATACGGACCTTTTGTCCATGCCAAATTGGGAATCGGAGAAGAAAACTCGGGAAAATTGGTGACAGAAATCAGAAAGAAAGCCACGGAAATCGCCGCAGATAAGAGCCTGGATTATATTATCATCGACGGTTCCCCCGGAATAGGCTGTCCTGTAATCGCATCTCTAACAGGTGCAGATATGGCCATAGTGATCACGGAACCTTCCCTCTCGGGCATTCATGATATGGAGCGTGTCATACAGATGGCAGATCACTTCAAGATAAAAACGGCCTGCTGTATAAATAAATTCGACCTGAACGAAAAAAATTCAAACCACGTAGAAAATTGGTGTCAAAAAAAGTCAATCCCTTTCCTCGGCAGAATCTCTTACGATGAGGAGGTGACAAACTCTATGCTTCAGGGAATTCCTTTGGTCGAATACACGGATTTTTCTGTCTCTGGAGAAATAAAAAACATTTGGGAAAAATTAATCCTTTTGTTGAAAACATAAATCTTTGAAGATTGAAAAGCTAACAATGTCAAAAAACGAAGATCTCGAAAAATTTGCACAAGAGCTTCAAGCCCAGATTTTGGCGCAGACGAAGGAACGCTATACAAAGACAGTCATTGACCTCTGGCAGAATCCCAGGAACTTCCGCCGAATCGATTCGCCCGACGGCTACGCGTGTGTTAAGGGATCATGCGGGGACACCATGGAGATGTTCCTTAATATGAAGGATAAAAAGATTTTTGAATGCACGTTTAATACAGACGGTTGCGGAACCAGTCTGGTTTGCGGGAGCGCTGCGACAGAACTCGCAAAAAACAAGACATTCCTCCAGGCATTAGCCAGTGTGGGAGCAGACGCCATCTTAAAAAAGCTAGGCGGACTACCCAAAGAGGACGTTCACTGTGCTCAACTCGCCGCCGAAACTCTACGAAAAGCGTTGGCCGACCAACTTTACCAGAAACAGAACCCCTGGAAGAAACAGTACAGAAAATCATGAAGTTGAGAGACTGTTTAACTGGAGATTATAATGGCGCTCTATCAATTTGAGGAACATAAGCCTCGAGTAGCATCAGGTGCCTTTATCGCAGAGTCAGCCTTGGTCATCGGAGATGTTCAGATCGGTAGAGACGCCTACATTGGTCATGGAGTTATTCTCCGGGGAGATTACGGCAAGATCATTGTTGGAGAGGGGACTGCCGTTGAGGAAGGCGTAATTGTGCATGCACGGCCAAACGACCGGACAATATTTGGGAAATTCGTGACAGTCGGACACGGCTCTATGATTCATAATGCCCAGATAAGGGATTATGCTGTGATCGGTATGCGGGCCACAATAAGCGATTACAGTGTTGTTGGAGAGTGGACAATTATCGGAGAGATGGGTTTAGTCAAAAATAATCAAAATGTTCCGGATGGTGTTGTAGCTGTTGGCGTACCGGTTAACGTCATTTGTAAAGTGGATAAAAAGCAAAAAGAGTTCTGGAGCTATGGCAAAAAACTCTATGTGGAAATGGCTCATAGATACACTGCTCCGGGAGCATTTATACGAATTGATTAACATGTGTTCGCATACAACTTTTGAAAAAAATCTTGACTCGATACAAGGATTATCCTATGCTTTTAATGATAATGGTTATCATTAAGATACGTGGAGGTTGCCATGCCTGGTCCTCCTAAATGGCGTCACAGATTCCAGGGGCATGTTTCCCGCTGGACTGTACCTCGTGAAGTTATCCTTGATCTCTTGTGTCGAACTTCAAAACACCTGAGTGCTAAGGAAATCTATTCGTACCTTTACAAATCTCATCCAGGAATAGGAATGACCACCGTCTATCGCACACTTGACCTGCTGGCCAGGATGGGTCTTGTCACAAAACTAGTTCTCGGTGATGGCCAGAGCCGTTACGAATTCAAATCGAGCGATAGAGAGAAACATCATCATCACCTTCTATGCACTAAATGTGGAAAAATCATAGATTACAGTGAATTCTTAGATGAAGAATTAGAGCTTATAAGAAAGACAGAAAAAAAATTGGAAAAAAAATATAATTTCAAGATCCTGGATCACAATATAGAATTTCTAGGTTTATGCGAAAAATGTTATGTGTTCTCAGAGAAAAGGAGCTCAAATGACAGTTAAATGTGCAATATGTTTGACTAAGCCATGCAGAGAAGGTATAACCGAAAAAACAAAACTTCCTTCTTTCTGCCCGATCACAAACTATAAAAGTCTTATTGAAGAGACAACTAAAAAATATCGTAATCAAGACATCAAGGATTTCTTCCTAAGCGCCGCCCTTACGGAAAAAGAATGCTATGATGAAAAAATGGCTAAGGAAGAAGGAAAGATTATGCCCCTAAGGCCGAGGATAAGAGAAATCGCGGAATTCGCTAAGAAGATAGGAGCTAAAAAGCTTGGCATGGCATTTTGCAGCGGTCTTCATGATGAAGCTCACCGTGCCAATTCCATCCTGGAAAACCACGGTCTTGAGATAGCCTCTGTTATTTGCAGCTGTGGGAGCGTTGATAAAAATGAAGTTGGGATCCCTCCTGAATACAGGATTAGAGACCAAAATAATTTCGAAGCCGCCTGCAATCCTTTACTTCAGGCGGAGCT
>JAUWVG010000029.1 GCA_030617525.1 Candidatus Aminicenantota bacterium
CCCAGCCCTACGGGATATCTCCATGTTGGAGCAGTCCGGACTTGTCTGTTCAATTGGCTGTATGCCCGTCATCACCGCGGCAAATTTTTGCTTCGTATTGAGGATACGGACACCGTTCGATCTTCTGACGACATGACTCAGATCATTTTAGATGGGCTGAAATGGCTTGGACTGGATTGGGACGAGAACCTTATTTTTCAATCGGAGAGGATTCCGTTATATAAAGAGAGAGCAGAAGAACTCGTTAGAGAAAATAAAGCATATTACTGCTACTGTTTGCCCGAGGAGATTCAGAAGAGAAAAAAAGGGAAAGAACAGAGCTGGATGTACGACAAGTTCTGCCAGACATTATCGGTGGAGGAGAAGAACCGTCTGGAGTCTGAGGGAAGAAAGAGAGCCATAAGGTTTTCTATTCCTGAAGGGGAAACGAGTTTTAAAGATCTCCTTCATGGCCCAATTTCAGTAAAAAACCACACCATTGATGACTTTGTGATTCTTCGCAGAGATGGAATGCCGACCTATCATCTTTCTGTCGTAGTAGACGATTCAGAACAAAAAATTACACATATTATCAGAGGAGATGATCATATCTCCAATACACCCAAACATATTTTGCTCTATGAGGCATTTAATATCTCTCCCCCTGAGTTTGCTCACCTGGCTCTTATCTTAGGCCCTGACAAAAAAAAATTGAGCAAACGGCATGGCGTTAGCTCTATAATGCAGTTTCAGGAACAGGGTTATTTTCCCCTATCTTTCTTAAATTTTCTGGCCTTAATGAGTTGGGATCCGGGGGATGGGGAGAGGATCTATTCCCTTGTGGAAATGTTTGAAAAATTTCAATTAGAGAAAGTGAGAAAAAACAGCCCCATATTCGATGGCGCCAAACTGGAATGGTTTAATGGACAATTGATTTCTCAGATGAGTGCGGATCAGCTTTTTCTCCATGTGAAACCAGAGCTTGAAAAAAACGGACTCTGGAGGGATGAGCAGGGAGAGGAAAAAAAAGACTGGTTTTTTAAATTCCTCAATCTGCTCAAGGAAAGGGCCCGAACTATTGATGATTTTGCACGGAGAGGAAGGCCGTTCCTCTCAGATGATTTTGAATATGAGGCCTCGGCTGTCGAGAAATATCTTCAGGAAAATAGACTTTTGGATTTGATCCCTGAATTAGCTGAAAAATTCAGTCATCTGGATTCTTTTTCAGTTGAACAGATTGAGCTGGAACTGCGGAATTTTGCAGAAATAAAAAATGTTAAAGCCGCACTCCTTATTCATGCCTGCAGAGTTCTGATTTTGGGAATGGCCGTCAGTCCTAGTATTTTTGAAGTGTTCGAGCTGATCGGCAAAGAGAAAGTGACCGAGAGGATGGCCTTGATCCAAAAATTTTTTTAAGTGACTTAACCTGGATTATTTACGAGTCAAGGTTGCCGTAGATGCGAGGCGCGGCGGATGAAGCTGTGGTACTTCACCGCAAATCCGTCGCAACAAAGCAAATGCGGTAAAATTGGCTCGCCTCCTTGAGGTAAAAAATGTCGATTATGAATAGAAAGGACATGGAAGAAGGATTATTCAGAGTGATTTGCCAGAAAACCAAAATAAAACTATGATATTGCTTGTGTTGAAAAAACATAGACATTTTTTATGAATAGTTCAGGTTAAAAACGGAGGAAACAATGAGTAAATACCAGGAAATCAGAGCTCCCCGCGGGCCCTTACTCCATACTCATGGCTGGTCCCAGGAAGGTGCTTTGCGAATGCTGATGAATAACCTCGATCCCGATGTCGCCGAAAAACCGGAAGAACTCATTGTTTATGGAGGGACTGGGAAAGCGGCTCGGAACTGGGAGTGTTTCCATGCGATTGTTGAAAGTCTGAAAAATCTCAAAAACGATGAGACACTTGTTGTCCAGTCTGGAAAGCCGGTTGCGGTATTCTCCTCACATCCGGAAGCTCCAAGAGTATTGATTTCTAACTCACAGATTGTTCCCAAGTGGGCGACATGGGATGAGTTCCGCCGCTTGGAGGCCAAGGGACTGACGATGTACGGTCAGATGACCGCAGGGAGCTGGATATACATTGGAACCCAAGGAATACTTCAGGGAACTTATGAGACTCTCGCTTCAGTCGCGGAGAGGCATTTTGGCGGCACTCTCAAAGGAAGACTCGTGTTAACAGCGGGGCTAGGAGGTATGGGTGGAGCTCAACCATTGGCTGTGACGATGAATGATGGTGTGGCCATTGTTGTGGAAGTGGATGAATCAAGAATTCAAAGACGTCTGGATACAAATTATGTGGACATTATGGTCAAGGATTTAGATGAGGCTTTAAAATTGGCATTTGAAGCCAAAGACAAGGGAGAGGCTCTATCTATTGCTCTTCTCGGCAATGCTGCGGATATTCTTCCTGAATTTGCCAAAAGAGGGATCATCCCTGACATTTTAACTGATCAGACTTCTGCCCACGATGAGCTTTATGGTTATGTTCCCCACGAACTTCCTTATGATGAGGCTGTAAAACTGAGAGAAAAAGATCCAAATGACTACATAGAGCGTTCCTACCAGTCGATGATAGTCCATGTTAACGCCATGCTCGAGCTCAAAAAAATGGGGGCCTGCACTTTTGATTACGGCAATAATATCCGAGGACAAGCACAAAAAGCCGGTTTAGAAAATGCCTTTGATATTCCCGGTTTTGTTTCGGAGTACATCCGGCCACTATTCTGCCGTGGCAAAGGGCCTTTCAGATGGGTTGCCTTATCTGGAGATCCTCAAGATATCTACACTACCGATGAGGCCGTGCTCAAAGAATTCCCTGAAGACGAAGCCCTGGCACGTTGGATCACTAAAGCCCAGAAACAGGTGAAATTTCAGGGACTCCCTTCACGAATATGCTGGCTTGGATATGGAGAGCGAGCACGTTTTGGCGCGGTCATCAATTCTTTAGTCATAAGCGGAAAGATAAGCGCTCCATTCGTTATTGGGAGAGACCATCTGGATTCAGGGTCCGTGGCCTCGCCAAACAGAGAGACAGAAGGAATGAGAGACGGTTCGGATGCCATTGCCGACTGGCCCATACTCAATGCCCTTTTAAATGCGATCTGTGGAGCTTCCTGGGTATCTGTTCACCATGGAGGTGGAGTCGGTATCGGATTGTCTATTCATGCGGGGATGGTGACCGTAGCCGATGGCCGGGATTCCACGGCTCAACGTCTGGAGAGAGTCCTTACGGTTGATCCGGGCCTGGGAGTGGCCAGACATGTGGATGCCGGCTATGAAGAAGCTATCCGCTGTGCTCAAGAAAAGAGTATTCACATCCCAATGAAGTAATTCTCACTTTGTTCGGAAAGGATTCGAGGATTCAAGTGCTTTTTTTATGATTAAATAAGTGTTTTACTTGACCCCTTGAATCCTTGAATCCTTTCTTTACACTTCTTAATCATTTCACTCGACCCATCGAATCCTTGACCCCTCGAATCCTTAAAATCCTGCCAACTCTTTTGTAGATAATCCAAAAACAAAAACATGCGGCACAGAATGTGCCATTTGTTCTGTGTAACTGTCTGTAAAAAGGACGAATAGAGCTGTACGGCACAATGTGTGTCATAGTTCTCAAAATAAATCCGACTTTTCATTGATCTTGATCCTTATAAATTGTTTAATATCAACTAAATACAAATAATTGGAATTCCTTTCTGTTGGCATAGAAATTGCTCTTTCTTACTTCATTAGGAGGTTCGAACAATGAAAAACAAAACTAAAAGAAGGGCGGTCAAATTGACAGCCAGTGTACTCATTGTAATGGTGCTGTTGTGTGTTTGGGCTCCCTCAGCACATGCTGATAGTATTTGTAAAAGGGCCATGTCCAAATGCCTTGTCGATGCGTTCATTGCATTGATCTTGTCTGGCCCGCAAGTGTCTGCAATCTATGCCTCAGGATGTTTCAATGGCTATATCTGGTGTCTGACGTATTATGTGGATTTTTAGAACAAATAACTCTTGAGGAGGTTTTTTAAATGAATAAGACCAATAAAAAAAACACGAAGCATATTATTTTTTGTCTTTTGATCTTGACAATGATGGTGAGTCTTTCTGGCGGTGAGATTGAATTGGGACCCTGTGAATTTGCTTTTATCCGATGTTTCCATGATCCCCTTTGGTATGGAGCGACCACTGAGGGTCTCTTCCACTGTGCACTCGGATATGCATTTTGCAAGAAGTATATCGATTCTGTCAAAGGATTCTGAGATAAATGAAAACAGATTTCCGTCTTAGGGATAGAGGGAAAAGAAAAATGAAAAAAACTTTCTGCTATTTTCTGTTCTTCCTTGTAATGATGTTTGAAGCCGTCTCGAGTCCTTGTGAAGGCGAATCTCTATGTATTCAAAAACCAAAAAACATTCGGTTGGAACAGTTTCTCACATTGGGTAGTCTGGAAGATGATCTTTTGTTTCAATGGGTTGGAGTGACAGTTGACCTGCTTGGGAACATCTATGTTACAGATACGTTAGATTATTCTTTAAAGAAAATTAGCTCCGCCGGAAATCTGTTGAAAAGAAGAGGAGGAAGAGGCCAGGGGCCTGGGGAATTTATGGCCCCCAGGCTCCTGGATGCTTCAGAAAACTATCTCTATGTTACGGATCATCTTGTATCAGGAATCCAGGTGTTCAACAAGGACCTGCAGTTTGTTTGCCGCATCCCAATTCAAGTCCCGATAACAGATTTTTGTGTGCTCCGAGATGATGAAATCGCTGTTGCACCCCTCATTGTGAACAGTCAGGCACAGATTTTTTTCTACAATGATGCCGGTAAGATAAAAAGAATTTTAACACTTGGCCAGCACCGTGCAGATTTGATAATGGATCAATTCAGTTTTGTTTTTGATGAGCACAAGAATGTCTATGTTGCTTACACATTTCAAGATACAATTGAAAAATTCGACAAAAAAGGATCCAGAATATGGAGCACGGAACTACTCGGGAAAAAGAAAGTCAAGAAAGAGAAAATTTCCGGATATGACCTGCCGACTGAGATCATTTATAAGGATGTGGATCTTGACAACCGGGGAAATATCTATATTCTTGGCGGAAGTTTTTCTGCCAATCCGAGCAGAGATGTCTATGTCCTCAATCCGGAAGGAATTCAAATTGCTACTTTGACTCTCCCTGATACAAGCCACTGCATTTATATCGATGATAAGGATTTTCTCTATTCGAGAGCGAATGCTGGAGTCACTCTGAAAATATTTAAAATAAAATATTGAATCTAATGCAAAAAAATCAAACTAGAAAAAAAATCAAATGTCTGATTATATTTTTTCTCTCCGTGCTGAATATGGGAAATACCTATGTGTCTAAACCTGTACAACCGGAAAGAATATTGGAAAATGGGAAAAGCTCTATGGTTCTGATTTATATCATCGAATTTAGAGATATCCTGTGTACTCCATGCAGCGAATCCTTCTTGGATTTTTCTCTATCTCTCCCTCTTGAGTTTCAAAAGGAGAACACATGGGGGATAGTTGTTTTTGAACCAGGTCGCCAAACCAATCTGGGAGAAAAAATTATTGCCAAGAAAGTCCGAGGATTTATGAATGGAAACCAGCTTCATTTCCCGGTGTTTATCGATTTTTTCCATATTTTTAAAACTCTGCGGACTCAAGCCACTCAGCTATTGCTTTTAGATTCCACTTCATTGACGGTCAAAAAGTATGATTTTCCTTTGACTGCAAAACAGAAAGAAGCGATTCTTCTGGCCGTAATGGAAAGTTTGTAAACCGGTTTTCAGTTATATTAAGACTAGCTCTTTCTTTCAGGTTTAATTATGTTCATAAAATGTACATTGTGTACATAAATTGAGCATGTTTTCTCTGCTCAGTGAAGAATCCATAAATGCAACCTGTTTATTTTCAAATAAATAGTTCATTTTCGGAAAATGGCACAGAAATTGCTTAATTTAACACTGCAGGGCCAGGAAGGATTTAGCCAAAAATACGGATATAAGGAGACAAAAATGAACCGAAAAAAGAAACAAACAGGGAAAAAAAACCTTTTGCTTCTGATGGGGATATCTCTTTCTCTATTGTTTCTTTGCTCTGGAGCTGAAGCGGCCACAGCGGATGATAATTTTTGTCAGCCTCTGTTATTCAGTTCAATTCTGAATCCCCACAGTCTGATCAATATTGACGGAATTGCCCTCATGTGCGGGACCACAGCAAAAAGCATTAAGGATACGAAGCCGGGCACGACAACTGATACTATAGATACAAAGGTGAAATCAGGGAAAAAAACTGTTATTGATCAAAAGAATTCCACATCACGCAGGAGTGCCATAATTGATGATTAAACTGGATCTTTGGGGATCCACGGTTACAGCCAAGGAATGAAATTCAATTTGAGGGAGGGGAGTGTGAATATCAAATATTCTCAATCCGGAAAAAGTATATGGAGCATGCTCCTTTTTCTTATTATATTTTCTTCGTTTATTACAGGATCTGAAACCGTCCCATCACGAAAAATTGTCGTCTTTAAGAAATCATTTGATAGGGTATCATCTCAGGATTTTCTTCTAAAAAATTCAAGTGCCTTGAAAATTAAATCTCTGAAACTGATCAATGGAACAGTTGTGCACATGTCCCATCAAGCAGAACGTGTATTGAAGAACCAAGATGAAGTATTAAGAATCGATGACGACTTTGTCATCCAAACAGCCCAAATCCAATCAGCAACTAAAGGGAAAAAGATTCCGGATCAACCCCAGCAAGAGTTCCTTTGGAACATGCTTTTAATTGGGGCTGAATTGGCATGGCCGCAAATGCTTGGGACTTCTGTCAGGGTGGCTGTTTTGGATACAGGCGTTGACCTGGATCACCCGGACCTCTATGAGAATATCAAAGGCCATATCAACATTATAAAACCAAAAAAATCAGGAGACGACGACAGCGGTCATGGAACCCATGTTGCCGGGATTGTGGCTGCAGCGGACAATGCTATCGGTGTGATTGGTGTTGGGCCAGGAATTGACCTCTATGCCGTTAAGGTTCTGGATAAGAAGGGAAGAGGTTATCTGTCCGATCTCATTGATGCTTTGGATTGGTGCATCGACAACGACATTCAAATCATCAATATGAGCCTGGGATCTCTGGAGGATAATTCTTCATTCCACGAGGCCGTTAAAAATGCCTATCAAGCTGGCATCATTTTGATTGCGGCTGCGGGTAATTATGGTCAGCAAGGTGGAATCATTTCCTATCCGGCCAGATATTCTGAAACAATCGCCGTTTCCTCCGTTGATCAGTTTGGGAATCTGGACCCTTTTTCCAGCTTTGGGAACGAGATAGACATCACAGCCCCAGGAGTGGAAGTGCGGTCGACCTACAAGGATGGATACTATGCACTCATGAGCGGGACAAGCATGTCTGCGCCCCACGTTACCGGTACGGCAGCACTCATTCTTTGCACAATCCCCGACAGTCAATTTGATTTGAACCACAACGGAATTTGGGAACCTTCGGAGATATTGATGAAATTGAAGCTCTCTGCTCAAAGCCTGGGACTGCCGGTTGAGCAGCAGGGGGCGGGTCTGGTTCGGGCGGATGAGGCGATCCGCTAGTTGTGTTTTTTCTCAGAAAACTACGATCATTCTTACATTTTTTTTTCATCCTCCTCCTCTTTCTCTCTCCTTTTTTTGTATTTTCTCTGGAGACGGGGAATTTTCCAATACAAGATGAGTATGCATCTCTTGTAAGCAGTGGAGAACAATCGAGATTAAGGGGTGATTTTGATCTGTCCATCCAGTGTTTTGAGGAGGTCTATGCTTTGGCCAAGAGTATGGACGATGTGTCTGGTCAAGTGCAGGCGCTCAAAGAACTTGGTCTTCTCTTTTGGAATATCGGACAAATCGACAAATCGACGAAGTCTTTTCAAGAGGCTCTTTTTCTGACAGATAAAAGCATGCCGGAAGATAAAAAAGAACTCCGTAATAAAGTTGATATTTCGACGTTTTATAAGGATGGAAAACGTTATCGAAATCAATCTCAGTTCCAGAACTCAATAACCTCTTTTACTTTGGCTGTGGCGCTGGCTCAAAAAATCGATAGCAGGGAACATCTGGTCAAATGTTTTCGGCAGTTAGGTGTGGCCTATTGGGAGATGAGTGATGTTGAAGGATTTTATAAGACCACCAAGCAGGCTCTGGAGTTGGCCAAGACAATTCATCATAGGATTGAAGAAGGAAGATGTTCGTACAACATCGGACTTTACTTCAATGAAATCCATGATTATTCTCAAGCCTTAAAACACTATGAAGATGCACTCTCTATTTTTCAAGAAATGAATGAAGTTTCCGATGAATCCAACTGCCTGGTCAACATCAGTGATATTTACATCCAGTTAGGAAATTATGAAAAGGCCTTGCAAAATTTGACGGATGTTTTGATCATCGACCGTCAGATCGATGAAGATTTGTATGTGGCCATGGATTTGAATAATATCGGTGTGATTTATAGAAAGAAAGGACTCCAAGCAGGCAAATCTGAAGATTTATTAAAAGCCCTGACGGCTTTTGAAGAGAGCCTTTTTATTTCTAGGCAGATACAGGAAAAAAAGGTTGAGGTGCAGTGTCTGAATAACATGGGGACAGTTTATACAGATCTCAATAAATACTCTGAAGCTCTTCGTTACATGTTTATGGGCTTAGAAATAGCACAAGGTCTTAGAGATGAAGAAGAAATTGCTACAATCCTTCTCAACATGGGAACTGTCCATGCCAAGCAGGGAAGATTCGAACAAGCTGCAGAAGTGTTCGATAAAGCCATTGAACTGGCTTATCAAATAAATGAAAAAAGCATTCTCTGGGAAGCTCATGCAAAAGCGGGGCTTGTCTTTAAGGAAATGAACAATTTTGGCGCTGCTTTGGATCATTTCAATAAATCCATCGAACTGATTGAAGATATCCGGTCTAAAATCCATCTTGAAGAGCTTAAAGCGAGCTATTTTGGTTCGGATGAAAGAATCGATTCTTATTACAATCTTGTAGATCTGTTTTATCATATGTCTCAAGAATATCCGGATCAGAATCATCTGAAACATGCATTTGAAACAATGGAGAAAGCCAAAGCCCGTGTCTTCCTTGACAGATTGGAATTGTCCCGGATTGAATTCGGAAGAGATGTCAATCCGGATTTATTGGACAAAGAGGACGAATTGATGGGAGAAATTTCGAACATCAATGCTGCACTTATCAAGTCCGGACTCGATCAAGAACAAAAACAGGAGCTGTTAAATAAACTGGATGAATTCGAACAGGAATTAGAAACCTTAAACAGAAAAATCAGATTGAATAGTCCTTCATACGCAAATCTCAAATACCCGCAGTCCGTCTCCTTTGAGGAAGCACAAGCCTCTCTTCCTGATGGTTCAACGGCCTATTTTGCCTACTGTATTGGAAAAGACTGCTCGTATGCTTTTGTGATCACTAGAGATAAAATCAAAGTATTTCCGCTCCCTCCTGCCGATATGCTGCGTGAGGATGTAAAAGACTATCTTCAGATCATCACAGACAAGAACCGTTTGAATTTCAAACCCGGTTTTGAGTTGTTTTCTCTCCTCGTTCAACCAGGACTAGACTATGGAGTGAAGAGAATCATCTTTATTCCAGATGATATTCTCCATTTCCTTCCATTTGAAACCCTCCTGACTCAAAAAGACAATTTGAGATGGTTGGTCCAGGATTATAGGGTGAGTTACGTTCCGTCCATCACTTCTTATCGTGAAATACTTCTAAGAAAGAAGGGGAAAAACAGGGAAAAGGATATTCTTTCATTTGGGAATCCCGATTTTGGCGAGCATGAAGGAATAAAGAACAGTTTTGCAAATTTGTCACGAGATGAAACACGTGATGATTTTCGCCTCAATCCCCTTAAGTACAGCCAATTGGAAGTGGACAAAATTTCCGCTCTTTTCAAAAAAAACAGAAGAGATATTTACACGAAGGAGAAGGCCACTGAGACGACTCTCAAGCGGACGGCTCTAATGGACTATAAAATCGTCCATTTTGCAACTCATGGCTTGATTGACAATCGAAATCCTGCCAGGTCTTCTATTGTATTGTCGCTTGGAGATCAAGCTTCAGAGGATGGTTTTCTTCAAATGAGGGAAGTGTTTGATCTTAAACTCGATGCCGATTTAGTGACCCTCAGTGCATGTCAAACAGGACTTGGTCAGTTTATCAAAGGGGAAGGGATCGAGGGCATTAACAGGGCCTTTTTTTTCGCAGGGGCATCTTCAGTTTTAATGAGCCCTTGGGCGGTAAATGATCAGGCCAGCTATCAGTTTATGCAGAGGTTTTATACTCATCTACGGTCTGCGGATTCTATTGTCGATGCTTTACGGAAATCTAAGATTGAAATGATAAATTCAGAGGCACTTTCTCATCCCTTTTACTGGGCAGGGTTTGTTGTCAGCGGGAAAGCGGACAAAGTTATCTTTTTTTCGGGCCGCAGCAAAAAAGTATTCCCGGCAGTGTTGTTTGTCTTTCTCTTTGGAGTGTCTCTTCTTATTGCTTCCAGGTCCAGAGCTTCGAAACCCTAGCTAGTCTTTTGAAACAAACCTTCACTGTCTCTTTTCTGTTGAATTGCGGGTTTGATTTTTTTAAGATACAATCCGTGTTTAGTTCCCAAAAAAAAATAATGGTGAGGCGGTGTGATCGTGATTAAAGATTCAAAAGGGATTAACCGGCGTCAGTTTTTGAAAGGTCTTTCTGCGGTGGCAGTGGGTGTCTTAGGATTTCCATCCATTGTTCCTGTCTCAGTCCTGGGTCAATCCAAAACCACGGCTCCCTCCAATCGGATTGTTATGGCCGGAATTGGATTCGGTATGCAGGGGATTCCAAACATGCGGAATTTTCTCAGCAAAGATGAAGTGCAGTGGGTGGCAGTTTGCGATATCGATGAGATTGCTCTTCTCCGGGCAAGGGACCTTGTCAACCGAAAATACGGAAATACGGATTGTGCCGTTTCCAGAGATTTTCGTGAGATCCTCAAAAGAGAGGACATCGATGCCGTATCTATTGCTGTGCCCGATCACTGGCATGCCATTCTATCCATTGAATGTGCCCGCGCGGGATTTGATATTTTTGCAGAAAAACCCTTCTCTCACAGCCTGATCGAAGGACGTGCCATGTGTGACACTGTGGAACGGTATGGTCGTATTTGGCAGACGGGAAGCTGGCAGCGTTCGGTCGATAATTTTCATTTTGCTTGTGAATTGGTCAGAAACGGCCGTATTGGAAAGATCACGGGCGTGGAAGT
>JAUWVG010000015.1 GCA_030617525.1 Candidatus Aminicenantota bacterium
ATAATACCCCATCTGCTTTGTTGCGACGCATTTGTTGCGAGGAGCAAAGCGACGTGGCAATCTCATGTCTCTGCGGAATCATTATGAGGTCACCACACTCTCTGCGATCGTTCGTGATGAACTTCATACGTCGACGCCTCGCATCTGTGGCATTCTTGACCCGTGAATAATCCAGGTGGAATGAGCGGCTATCTTAATGCTGTATAGAAACTCATCTGGATTTTTTTTAAAGCTGCAATGTAAGCAGAGGCGTCCATGTCCGTGTCGGATTCGATCCAAATGCTGTGGACACACCCGGTTTTTTTGGCAAATTCAATATCAGATTCATAAAACTTTAGGATTTCCTGGTAAGTGAACTCTTTTTTATCGATTTGATATTTGTCTTCACCGATGATTTTTACCTGAAATAGAAAATCTGCAGTTAATCCCTTTTCGATACAGGAGGGGAGTTGCTTAGATTTTAATTGTTCTTTTTCAACCAGATTCACAAGCTTTGTCTTGAGTTCACCGCTTTCTTCCTCTAAGGTCTGAATTTTTTGTGCGGCGCGGTCTAAAGTATATTGAAGATTTTGAACTTCTTTTTGTGTTGATTCTTGTATAAATACGTAACTCGGGTAGACAAAAAATGCGAGGAGAATAACAAGCTCAAAAAGGGTCCAGCCAATGACATTCTTTTGATGTTTCATCTGTCCAGATGAGAGAGCTTTTTCTCCAGAGATGTTGATAAACTTTTTAATTCTTCTTCATAGGATCGGATCATTTTATTCACATGGACGATCTGATCTTCTGTGTCTTTATCCTGGAAATCTGATTTTAATTGGAGGGATAACTGACTGAGTGAGGTCAAAAAAACTTCTGTGTTTTTTTCCAAGGAACCCATGACATCTCTGTGAAAATTATCCAGCCTCTCGGCGATCTCAATTTTATAACTCTCGGGGAGAATTTGACCAATAGTGGTTTCATGGTCTTCAATGTAAAAGTCAGAAATAGAATCCAGAACTGCTTTAATTTTTTTCGAAAATGTGCCCTCCAGACCTGAGAATATGTTTTGACGGAGTTTGTCTACTGACTGGGATGTGACCTTATTATCCTTTTCGTTTATGGCTTTTTTGATATTTTCAAATTCATCTATGGTTTTTGTGATATGATTTTTTACGGGCAAAAAAGCTTCTTGAAGATTTTGAGAATGGGTTTGAAACTGTTTGAGGACTTCGAGATAATCTTCAGAAGGCGGGGCACTCATGCTTAGAAGAATTTGTCTCATAATTAATCCCAGAATTGTTGTCGAGAGAGCAATGCTCATGGTGGTGAGCAGTAAGGTGGCGGAGTCGAAAGAGAAGCCGGATTTTAAAGACAGAGAAAACAGAGCAAACAAAGAGAAAAGAAAACCAAGATAATAGGGAGTATTTTTCTCGAAACTTGATAGAACCAGATATTTTGATCTAAAAATAATAAAGAGTACAGAACTGTAAACAAAAACTGTAACAAGAGGAATAACCAGTTCCAGAATCGTGAAATAGATACACAGTGATCCAATTACGAAGGAGAACAGAAAGAGGAGTGTAATGGGATTGGCTTTTGTTGTCTTCAATCGTTCCATTGTGTGATCCCTTATTTTTTATTCAGTTATGGATACATGGAATTTTTGAACGAATGCGTCAAAAATATATCATAGAAATCGTGAAAAAAAAAGTATTTCTGTGAATTCGTAAATGGGGATGCTCCTATAAAATCAAGGAGGAAGATTCTTTCTTGTTTTATTTCTATTCTGGTAAAGAATCCTTCTGAGTATGAATGTGGACATGACTTTGGCCATAGTGGCTAGTGAAATGGGTTTAGTAATGATTTCAACTTTTCCGGATTTTACAGCCTTTATAATTGAAGGAATATCTTTTTTGGCTTCGACAAGAGAGAATGTGTCTCCAAACTGCCAGAGAAAGTGACAATCTGAGGTGGCGATCAATGGTTTTTTATACTCTAATGCCGTCTCTATGGCTTTTTTGTTAAAGTTGATGAGTCTATTGTAGTACTGGGCAAATTCAATTGCATCAAAAAGATGGATGTAGGTCAGCAGGTCAGATTCAAGAGATTTGAATCTGGGAAAGAAGGGATGTGGAGCGATGAGCAAATTGTCTTCTTTTTTTATGTTTGGCAGCTCTTTGAGAGACCGGCCTTTTGGATTAATCTGAAAATCTGGATTTAATATCAGAACATGCGCATCAGAAAACGTCGCCTCCATACCTGGAATAAGAAGGATGCCTTTTTTCTCAGCGTATTGGGCTATTTCCGGATTGTAAAAAACGGCATTATGATTTGTGATGGCAAGAGCGTCAAATCCTTTTTGACTGGCAACGTCGATGAGCTGAAACGAATTGTAGGGAATGTAGTCTTGTGGATCTTCTCCCGTGTGAATATGAAAATCAACTTTGAGTTTTATAGTCATCACTGGGGCTCTTTAAACCCGATCTTCTAACCTGAATAATCCAGGCAAATAGGATTAGCTTAAAGCTTCTTTAATTTTGTTCCCGATATCAGCAGGGCTTTTGGCGACAAACACTCCGGCGGTTTCCAATGCTTCCATTTTTTCTTTGGCCGTTCCCTTTCCACCAGCGATGATGGCTCCAGCATGTCCCATTCGTCTTCCTGGTGGAGCGGTTTGTCCGGCGATAAAACTAACGACTGGTTTAGGAAATTCTTTTTGTATATATTCTGCAGCCTCTTCTTCAGCCGTCCCTCCGATCTCACCGATGAGAATAACGGCTTCCGTGTCACTGTCTGCCTTGAACATTTCTAAAAGATCGATGTATTGTAATCCTACAATAGGATCACCACCGATTCCTATAGCGGTCGATTGGCCGTATCCTAGAAGTGAGACCTGCTGGACGGCTTCATAAGTCAGAGTTCCGGATCGGGATATGATGCCGATTGAGCCTTGAGTGTGGATATATCCGGGCATGATACCAATTTTGCATTTTCCTGGAGAAATAATTCCGGGTGTGTTGGGTCCTATCAAGAGGCATCCCTTTTCCTTGATATATCGTTTGACCTTGATCATGTCAAACGTAGGGATACCTTCTGTGATACTGACAACGAGGTCAATTCCGGCCTCAGCGGACTCCATGATTGCATCGGCTGCAAAGTAGGGCGGAACGAATATTGCAGAAGCATTGGCGCTCGTATCTGCCACAGCTTCAGCGACCGTATTGAACACGGGGACATTCAGATGAGTCTGTCCTCCTTTCCCAGGGGTTACTCCGGCGACCACATTGGTTCCATATTCCAGCATCCGTTCGGTGTGGAATGTTCCTTCGGCTCCTGTGATTCCTTGAACGACAACTTTGGTGTCCTTATCAATTAATATACTCATAATTACTCCTGCTTATTGTTGGACAAGAGGCACGACCTTTTCGGCTGCCTCTTTCATGCTCACGGCTGAGTAAAATGCAAGCCCCGAATCTTCCAGTATTTTTTTTCCTATATCAGCGTTTGTCCCTTCAAGCCTCACAACCATCGGTATTTTCAGATTTAGTTCTTTGGCGGCGTTGACAATACCTTTTGCAACGAGATCACAACGGACTATTCCGCCGAAGATATTGATCAAAGCGGCCTTAACATCTTCATCCGAAATGAGAATTCTAAAAGCGTTCTTTACGGCTTCTTCGGAAACTCCCCCGCCCACATCGAGGAAATTGGCGGGCATCCCTCCTGAATACTTGATGATGTCCATTGTGGCCATAGCCAGGCCGGCGCCGTTGACCATACATCCCACACTGCCATCCAGTTTGATGTAGTTCAGATCGAATTGAGAGGCTTCCACTTCCAGGGGATCTTCTTCGTCCAGATCACGCATCTCCTTGATATTTGGATGTCGAAGAAGAGCGTTGTCATCAAAATTCATTTTGGCATCCAACGCGAGGACGTCTCCTTGTTTAGTGATGAGCAGGGGATTGATTTCGGCCAGGGATGCATCTGTGGCTTCAAAGGCCTTATAAAGGTTCATGAGGAATTTTATCGCCTGCTTGAGCGTATCTCCCTTTAGTCCTAATTGAAAAGCAAGCTTTCTTGCTTGAAAGACCTGGAATCCTATCGAGGGATTGACATACTCCTTATAAATGAGCTCTGGGGTTTCAGCAGCAACTTTTTCAATTTCAACGCCTCCTTCAGAAGATGCCATGACTACAGGTGCTTCTTGAGCTCTGTCGATAACGATTCCGATGTACAGTTCTTTATCGATATCCAGCGCTTCTTCCACAAGGACTTTTTTAACAAGTTTTCCTTCAGGACCTGTCTGATGAGTGATGAGTGTCATCCCGAGTATTTCACCGGCAATTTTTTTGGCATCAATAGGATTGTTTGCAAGTTTGACTCCTCCACCTTTTCCTCTGCCTCCGGCATGGATTTGTGCCTTTACTACGACTTTTGGGCCGATGTTTTCTGCAATATTGAAGACCTCAGAAGGGGAGTCGGTTACTTCTCCCCGAGGAATAGGAACTCCAAATTTACTGATTATTTGTTTGGCTTGAAACTCATGAATTTTCATGAAAATTATCCTTTTTGGTTATTTTAAAGTTCAGAAATCTAGCTTCTCAATGATAAAAACAATAGATGTTCCGATTCCATATGGACCAAATCGAAACAATCTATCGAGATGTCTGTGTTCTGAACTCTATTTAGTCTTCTATTTGGTACTTCTGTTTCCCCTCTGCGTAAAGATCTCCGCCGTACATATCGTTAATCACAATACAAGGAAAATTTTCCACTTTAATTCTTCGGATGGCTTCAGGGCCTAATTCGGCGTAAGCAATCACTTCGGCCTCACGGATACTCTGAGAAATGAGAGCTCCAGCTCCACCGACAGCCGCAAGGTAAACGGCCTTGTATTCTTTCAATGAATTCTTAACCTCTGTGTTTCTTAAGCCTTTCCCGATCGTTCCTTTGAGGCCGAGTTTGTGAAGGGTGGGGGCAAATGAATCCATCCTGTAGCTTGTGGTCGGACCAGCGGAGCCGATAGGTTTTCCAGGCCGGGCTGGTGTTGGACCAACATAGTAGATGAACTGGCCTTTGACATCTATGGGCAGTTCTTTTCCTTCGTTGAGGAGATCGATCAATTTTTTGTGAGCGGAGTCTCTTCCTGTGAAAAGATATCCTGTGATGAAGATGCTGTCTCCGGCTCTTAGTTTTTCTATAACCTCATCTGTGACAGGGGTTTCAATATAATGTTCAGCCATTTTATAAACTCAGTTCAGCGGGGGCTTTATATCCCCTGAGCATTACATTCGTCAATTGTCTTTTGAACAGCTTCGAGTGTTGTTTGGAGCATGGCTTTTTCGTCTTCAGCCAGATTGATCTCAAAGATTTTTTCCATTCCTTGGGCACTGATCAGGCAGGGAACGCCGATAAACAGACCGTTGACGCCGTATTCACCTTCACAAAGCGCGGCACAGGGAAGGACACGTTTTTTATCTTTAAGATACGATTCGGCGATGACAATGGCGCTCAATGCGGGGCTGAAAAAGGCCGATCCTTTACCAAACAGTTGAACGATCTCCGTTCCGGCCTTGCGGGTTCTGTCGACCACACGGTCGATCAGATCCTGATCGGCGATCTCTGTCAAAGGAACACCACCGATGGTAGTCAACCTGGGAAGAGGAACCATGGTTGGGCCGTGGCCTCCCAGGACCGTTCCGGAGATGTCCGCGACAGAAACACCCAGCTCCATTGCGAGGAAAGAGCGGTAACGGGCGGTGTCCAGGGTGCCGGCCATTCCGATAACCTGGTGTTTTGGAAAACCTGTAACCTTGTGAAAAACATAGACCATCGCATCCAGGGGATTGGTCAGAACAATACAGAATGCGTCAGGCGCGTATTCCTTAACACCGTTGGCCACTTTTTTAATGATTTCGATGTTGGTGTTAAGCAGGTCTTCACGGGTCATACCTGCTTGGCGGGGTTTTCCGGCTGTGATAATGACCACATCGGAGCCTTCAATATCTTTGTAATCCGAAGTTCCACTGATATTGGCATCATAATTGCCATGCGGAGCCATTTCCATAAGGTCCAGGGCTTTCCCCTTTGCTGGACCAACATAATCGGGAACATCGAGAACCGTGATGTCTCCCATTTCCTTCTGCGCGGCGAGCATGGCCAAAATTTGTCCAATCTGACCGGCCCCAATAAGGGCGATTTTTTTTCTCATAATAATACCTCCTATGGTTGTGATGAGAAATGGATAAATATTATATATTAATTTAATTAAACCCTAATTAATCAACCTTGGTGTATTCTCCCCAGCGTGATTCGATGTTGGGATCGTTCAAGGTTTCCATCACGTAGTCAGAAAATTCTGCTCCTGTGGCCCCTGTATCTCTGCCGGTTAAAACATATTTTTTTTCGTACTGACCGCAGATATCCAGGACCATTTCGAATTTTTTTCCTTTGTTTGGAAATCCGATATGGCTGATAAGCATAGCAGCAGCCCTCATCATGCTGGCTGGATCGGCGTATTTGGCGCGACCTTCTTTGACCATTCGGGGGGCTGATCCATGAATAGCCTCGAACATGGAGTACTGTTTGCCGATGTTGGCGCTTCCGGCTGTTCCCACGCCGCCCTGAAATTCAGCGGCTTCATCTGTTAGGATATCCCCGTAGAGGTTGGGAAGAACCATGACCTGAAAATCTCGACGACGCTTTTCATCGACCAGCTTTGCAGTCATGATATCTATATACCAGTCATCCGCCTGGATGTCCGGATATTCCTTGGCGATTTTATAAAAATTTTCTAAGAAACGTCCGTCTGAAGTTTTAACGACATTAGCCTTTGTCACACAAGTCACACGTTCTCGTCCGTTCTCTTTGGCATGTTCGAAGGCAAGCCGCGAGATACGAATCGATCCTGGTGCACTGATCAAACGAAAATCGATGGCGATATCTTCGTCCACTTCGATCCCATTAGGGCCGAGGGCATACAAATCCTCGGTGTTTTCCCTGAAAAACATCCAGTTGATCCCTTGTTTTGGGACCTTGACAGGACGGACATTGGCAAAAAGATCCAACTCTTTGCGCATGGCGACATTGCAGCTCTCGATGTTTGGCCACGGATCACCTTTTCTGGGTGTGGTCGTCGGGCCTTTGAGTGTTACATGGCATTGTTTAATGTTTTCCAGGACGTCATCCGGAATAGATTTGTTTTTTTCGGCTCTGTTTTCAATAGTCAGACCCTCAATCACACGGAACTCCACTTTGCCGGTTCGGGCTTCCTCTTCAAGCATGAATTCAAGAACACGTTGGGCCTCTTTGGCAATAAAAGGGCCGATTCCGTCCCCTCCGATGATACCGATGATAATCGGTTTGACCTGGTCAAGGTCGATCCAGTCAGGCATTGACTTGATTTTTTCCATGCGGATCATCTGGTCTTCAAGAATCTTGCCAAAGTGTTCTTTGGCTCTTTCGATTGCAGGTTTATCCATGATTAGTTCTCCCAAAAATTATAAATATAGATTAAAATGAGAAGAAGATATTATAATTTTTTCTAAGCAAAATCAATACAGGATTAAGAATTTTAAAAAGTATTTTCTTTTCTATTGATATAAAGAACGAGTTCTGTAAAGTGATACGAAATCACGCTTCGTTTTCACCAGCGATGAAAACTCGCTCGATTCCGTCTTCGCTCTCATCTCCTAATGAAGGAGATGAACCATGCCCGCTCATCCTCCATACGGATTTCTCATCATCTTCCCAGAACTCTAAATAAACTATAGAAACGCAAAAGCAAGCTGGAGTATTTGAACTTTTGAGGAGACTGTTATATAGTATTTGCCTCTCTTTATATGGGCTAATGCCCAAATTATATCTAATCTGGATTATTGGAGTAATTATTATGCTGGAATCATATTTTAAACACGAAGAAGAGCGAAAATATTTAGGGATTCCTCCACTCCCTTTGACTCCAGAGCAGGTCCACGAGATTTGCTCTATTCTGGAGAATCCTCCTCAGGGAAAGGAAGATTTGTTTTTAGGTTTACTGAAGAATCGAGTGTCCCCCGGGGTCGATCCCGCCGCAAAAGTGAAAGCGGAATGGTTGTTTCGTGTTGCCTTACAAAAGACTTCTTCTCCTGCCCTCCCCAAAACAGAGGCTGTTTTTTTGTTGGGAACAATGCTAGGAGGATTTAATGTAGACCCTCTCATTGAACTTCTTGCAGTGGATGGATTGGCCTCAGAAGCTGCGTCTTCTTTAAAGAACACGATACTGGTTTACAACGCATTTAATCGAGTCGTTGATCTTGCGGAGACAAACAGTTTTGCCCGGGATGTCCTTCAATCCTGGGCTGATGGGGAGTGGTTTCTTTCAAGACCGGAAGTCCCAAAAAAAATCAGTTTGACCATTTTTAAAGTGGATGGAGAAATAAATACAGATGATTTTTCTCCGGCTAAGCATGCGTGGAGCCGGTCCGACATTCCGTTTCACGCACTTGCAATGGGAGAATCAAAATTTTCAGATGGATTAGAAACGATCCAGGAATTTCGTTCGGAAGGAAAAATTGTCGTCTTTGCGGGAGATGTTGTGGGAACAGGATCTTCACGAAAATCTGCAACAAACTCTCTCATGTGGCACATTGGTGAGGACATCCCATACATTCCAAACAAGAGGAGAGGCGGGATAGTTCTAGGGGGATTGATCGCACCGATTTTCTTTAATACGGTGGAGGATTCCGGTGGACTGCCCATTTTGTGTGATGTCTCTTCACTCTGTACCGGAGATAAGATTATAGTAGATACAGAATCCGGAAAAATATTGAATGAATCTGGGGAAACACTCTCCAGGTTTGATCTCAAACCCGATACACTCAAAGATGAATATCGAGCTGGAGGCCGATTATTTCTTATCATAGGACGTGCGTTGACGATTAAAGCGAGAAAAGCTCTTGGCCTGTCGGAAACGACGGATATTTTTACTGTTATCGATAATCCCACAGCTGCAGAAAACCAGGGTTATACGCTTGCTCAAAAAATTGTTGGGCGAGCTTGTCTGCAGAAAGGAGTGCTGCCAAAAACCTCCTGTGAGCCAAAAATGACGACTGTAGCCTCTCAGGATACGACCGGGCCGATGACAGCGGATGAGCTGAAAGAACTGGCCTGCCTGGAATTCCAGTCTGATCTTTTTATGCAGACTTTCTGCCATACGGCCGCATATCCAAAACTTGCTGATGTGAAAATGCATAAATTTCTTTCGCAATTTATAACAGAACGGAAAGGGATCGCTTTCAGACCTGGAGATGGCGTCCTGCATTCATGGCTCAATCGGCTTCTTCTCCCTGATACGATGGGTACGGGAGGAGATTCTCATACTCGGTTTCCCATCGGATTGAGTTTTCCAGCGGGTTCAGGGCTTGTGGCTTTTGCTGGGACAATGGGATTTATGCCACTTGACATGCCGGAATCTGTGCTTGTCAAATTTAAGGGAAGTTTAAATCCCGGTATCACACTTCGTGACGTCGTCAATGCGATTCCCTTTGTGGCCATTCAGCAGGGCCTGCTTACAGTGGAAAAGGAAGGAAAAAAGAATATTTTTAACGGGCGTATCTTGGAGATGGAAGGCCTGCCGGATCTGACGGTTGAACAAGCTTTTGAGCTTACCGATTCATCGGCCGAACGCTCTGCAGCAGGAGCGACCATTGCACTGAACAAGGAGAGCGTGACGGCCTATCTAAAAAGCAATATTGCACTCTTAGAAAGATTAATATTAGACGGATATCAAGATGCAGACACTCTGAAACGAAGGATAGACTCTGCACGGGCATGGCTGGAAAATCCTTCTCTTTTCCAAAGGGATGAAAACGCAGATTACGCTGCTGTTATGGATATTAATTTGAATGAAATTCAAGAACCAATCCTGGCCTGCCTCAATGATCCGGATAATGTCAAAAAGCTTTCCGACATGGCTGGAAACAGTATTGATGAGATATTCATCGGTTCATGTATGACAAATATCGGCCATTTTCGAGCCGCCGGTCATATTTTTAAGGGAGCAGGATACCTCCCCACACGTGTTTGGATAACTCCTCCGACCAAGATGGACAGGGCTCAATTGAAAAGAGAAGGATTTTATTCGATCTATGCCGCCATCGGGGCAAGAACAGAAATTCCTGGATGTTCTCTCTGTATGGGCAATCAAGCCCGGGTCAGACCCAAGGCCACAGTCGTTTCCACATCCACAAGGAATTTTGATAACAGGATGGGGGATGGTGCTGTTGTTCACCTGGGATCGGCAGAGCTTGCTGCAATAACAGCTCTTTTGGGGAGAATTCCTTCTCCTGATGAATACTTTAAAATTTATGAGGATAAAATAATTCCCCAAAAAAAAGATATCTACCAATACCTTCAGTTTGATGAGATGGAAAACCTTAAGCTTGATTATTGAAGGAGGTTTGACATGATTGATTTACAGGGGAAAAAAGCATTGGTTACTGGGGGTTCAAGAGGGATCGGTCAAGCCACAGCTGTTCTTCTTGCTCAGGCCGGTTGTGATGTGGCCATCAATTATTTGCAGAGAAAGGATCTAGCTCAAAGAGTCAAAGACACAGTTCAAAATATCGGAAGGGAGTGTTTGATCTACAAAATGAATATGGGTAAAAAAGATGATATCCTAAAGACGGTCGAAGACATCATCTGCCATTGGGGGCAGATCGATATATTGGTTAATAATGCAGGGATTTGGACCTATGGTGAAGTCGGAAACATGGATGACGATGTGTGGGAGGAAACGATAAAAATCAATCTAAACGGTGTCTATTTTATCTGCAGTGCTGTAGTGCCTCACATGAAAAAAAGACAGAGAGGTTGGATTGTCAATGTATCTTCTACAGCGGGGGTAAGAGGGGAGGCTCATCATTCTCATTATGCAGCGAGCAAAGGTGCTCTCATTGCTTTCACAAAATCTCTGGCTGTTGAACTTGCATCCTCAGGAATTCGCGTCAATTGTGTATCCCCTGGTTGGGTGGATACCGACATGTGCACAGAGAGTTTTCGCGATTCGGATTTCAGAAAAAAAATTGAGGGAACTATCCCCTTGAACCGCATTGCTGATCCTGTGGACATTGCCGGGCCAATCCTTTTTTTGACCTCCGAGTTAGCCAAACATATCACAGGCGAAAATTTAAATGTCAACGGGGGAGCGGTCCTCTGCGGTTAAAAGCCGATCTTCAATTCCTCTATTTAAAAAGATTCTGTAAAGTGAAAAGAAACCACGTTGCGTTTTCCCCAGCGAGGAAAACTCACTCGATCTCCGTCCTCGCTCTCATCTTCCTCGTGGAAGATGAACCATGCCCGCTTGTCCTCCGATACGGATTTCTTCATCATCTTCCCAGAACTCTAAAAAAATATCACGGAAATAGAGACGCTTCCAATAGAAATTGTATTCTGTTGAGGTATCCTTGTCCTTCCAGGTTAAGAAAGGATGTCTTCAAGGAGATAATATTTCCCGAGGGGAGGCATAAGCAGGATGCCGTTACTGCACGGTTTGAGCTGGGCTATAATATCTTTTGTGATAGAGACGCCTTCTTTTTCAGCCTCTTTTCCCTTTTTCTGCTCCATCCTTTTGCGGAGATCTTCAGGTATTACGATGCCGGGAACCTCATAGTGGAGATATTCGGCATTCCTGAAGGATACAAGAGGGAGAACACTCGGAATTACTAAAAAACCTTTTTTTTGGAAAGACTGGAGGGTCAAACAGCTTGCATCCACATCAAAAATGGGCTGGGTGATGATGTAATGAGCGCCTTTTTGAAGTTTGCTTTTGGCTTTTTCGATTTCCTGAGCTTCTTCAAATCCAATTCCCATGCCGACACCGATAAAAAATTGTGTCTGTTTTCCGACAGGATTGCCGAGGATATCCCGGCCCCGGTTGAGAGCCGACATCATTTCTACCAGTCCCTCTGAAGTGAGGTCGTAGACTCCTGTGGCAAAGGGATAATCTCCGATTGAAGGAGGATCTCCTCCTAAAGCGAGAAAATTTTCGAGCCCCAATGCCGATGCGCCGAGGAGATCGGATTGGATACCGAGTATATTCCTGTCCCGGCAGGTGTAGTGAACGATAATCTCTTTTCCCAAGCTCTCCTTGAGAAGCCTTCCCGTGGATATGGGAGACATTCTCGGTCTGGCCATAGGACTGTCGGCAACGTTAAAAACATCTACGTTTTTTGCAAAGGGTTCCAGCTGTTTGAGGATTTTATCAAAGTCAGAGTCCCTTGGGGGATCAACTTCAAGGGCAATAACACCTTTTTTTTCCAGCAAAAGCTTGAGATTGGAAGTGATTTTTTCTTCTTTGAGGACGACCTTCTTTTCGGCCACTTCCATGGTGATGATTTTTCTCTTGCGCGGGCATAAACCTTCGAGGATTTGACTCAAAGCCAAAATGTGTTCCGGAGTGGTGCCGCAGCATCCTCCAAGGACCTTGACGCCGGCATCCAGGAATTTTTTGCCGTATTTTGCGAAGTAGTCAGGATTGGATGGATAAATGAATCTTCCCTGGACAAACTGGGCCAATCCGGCGTTTGGCATCGCAGAAAGAGCCTTGGCTGTCACCGAGCCCATTTTTTTTACAGCTTGGAACACGCTTTGAGGGCCGATCCCGCAATTGGAGCCGAGAACTTCTGCCCCGGTCTTATCCAGTATAAGGGAGACTTCATATGGATTTTTTCCGAAGAGGGTTAGGCCGTTGTTTGGGAAAGACATCTCCGCGATGATAAAAATATTGCTGTCTAATTTTTTTGCTGTTTGTATACCCAAAAGAAGTTCATCCAAATCCGCAAAGGTCTCGAACAGCAGAAGGTCAACACTTCCTTCAAGAAGTGCTTCTATCTGTTCCTGAAAAATCTGGGCTGTCTCTTGGGTGGGTATTTTTTTTTCTCGCCCCAGAGGTCTGGATATTGGCCCCACAGAGCCGGCCACAAAAACGTCCTTTTTTGCGGCTCTTTTAGCCAGCCGAGCTCCATAGTAGTTGATCTCTTTTGCCTTTTGGCCAAGACTGAAAAATTCTTCGAGGATGAATCTGTTGGCACCGAATGTATTGGTGGTGATGACATTTACCCCGGATTTGATGTACTCGTGATGGATTTCAAGTACAACTTCGGGCATTGAAATATTCAGCTCGTCATAGCAGTGTCCTTTGGAGATGCCTTTGATGTAGGTCTGTGTTCCAACCGCACCATCAAAAAGGATGAAATTTTTTTGGTCAAAAAAGTCTTTAAAATTCATTTGGATCGACCTGTTATTCTTTCAATTTTTCGGATCCCATCCAGGGCGTCCTTGCCGTATGCGTCGGCTCCGATCTTTCTGGCATAAGAAGGAGTGACGGCGGCACCTCCAATGATGACCTTAATACCAGGAGCCCTCTTTTTTCTAAGCTCTAAAATCAGTTCCATCTCATCCATCGTTGTTGTCATAAGGGCAGACAATCCGATAACATCAGCTTTTTTTAAAACGGCGGTGTTTATGATTTTTTCAGCCTCCACATTTTTCCCTAGATCTAAAACGTGAAAACCGTAGTTTTTCATGACCAGAGATACAATGCTTTTTCCGATGTCGTGCAGGTCTCCGTGAACGGTTGCAAGGACGACCTTCAGTCTTGAATCGGACTGTTTTTCGATCGTGAAGTATTTATTGAGGATTTTTGATGCCTCTTCCATGGCTTCGGCTGAGAGGACGAGCTGAGGGAGAAAAAAGGTTTTGTTCTCATAAAACTCTCCCGCTTTTCTCAATGCCGGAGTTAATACTTTTTCAAGGATATCAAATCCGTCCCATCCTGATGTTATGAGAGTTTTTGTTGCTTGAGCAGCTTGACTTTTTTCCCCTTCAAGAATCGCTTGATACAGCAAATTTTTCGGATTATCAGGTTTCTTTCTTTCTGACTTGTCGATATTGATTTCCGGCTTTTTCCTGTAAGTGTTTATAAACAAACGCATAGCGTTTGGCTTGTTGAGGATGGCGTTGCTGGATTTTGTTAAATCCATAAGATTTGAATCCAGGGGATTTAAAATGGCAGAATCCAGGCCGCATTGGATAGCCATGGGCAGAAAAGCCGCATTGAGGAGTCCTCTTTGTGGAAGACCAAATGACAGGTTGGACAGTCCACAAATTGTGGCGATATCGAGTGTTTTTATCCTCTCGATGGTCTTAAGTGTTTCCTGTGCGGCTTCGGGGGCCACAGATACGGTGAGCACTACAGGATCTGCAATAAGGTCTGCATTTGAGAGACCGAATCTCTGGGCGGCCTTGTGCAGTTTTTCGATAATCTTGAACCTGTCCTCTGCTTTTTCAGGGATTCCTTTTTCATCCATGGCCAAGAGGATAACCGAAGCACCATACTGTTTAGCGAGAGGAAACAGTCTCTCATAGGTTTTTTTGACTCCGGTGATAGAATTGATGACTGCTTTACCGGCATACAATCGAAGGGCCTTCTCAAGAGATGTTGGATTGAGATTGTCCAAAAAAAGTGGTAGTTTAGTGATCCCCTGGAGTTCACGGACAGCTCCGGCGAAGAAGGCAGGCGATTTTTCTCCCATCTTTCCCAGGTTGACATCCAGAGCATCGGCTCCGGCCTCCTCCTGTCTTCTGGCATACTGTCTTACGAGTGCGAGATTTTCATATTCCAACTCCTGATTTAAGACTTTTCGTCCGAAGGGATTGATGTTTTCTCCGATGACGCGAAAAGGCCGAGAACTGCCGATGAAAAGAACGGCATTCCGGCTTGAGGCTCTGAAAGATTGATCCGGAGTTTTCCTCACTA
>JAUWVG010000352.1 GCA_030617525.1 Candidatus Aminicenantota bacterium
CAATCAAACAAAGACCCTTTTAAAAAACCGCGATGCCAATCCGATGACCGCTTTCCAGGATACACTCCGGACAACGCTGTCTCAAAATCACATCCGCACAAGGCCCTTAACAGTCGAGACCATCGAAGAGATGAACCTGGAAAAATCCTATGCTTTTTACAAAGACCGCTTTGCCGATGCCGGCGATTTCACATTTATCTTTTTAGGGAATATTGACTTGGAGACTATAAAACCCCTGGTGGAGCGCTATCTCGGCGCTCTTCCTACAGTGGATAGGGAAGAGTCATGGAAGGATGTGGGCATCGATTACCCAAAGGGTGTAATCAAGAAGTCAGTCTATAAGGGCATTGAGCCCAAGAGCCAGACGAACATCGTGTTTACCGGGCCTTTCCGATATGACAGCGCACACCGTACGGCTATCCGGGCGATGGGGATGGTGTTTCAGACAAGGCTCCGAGAGGTCCTTCGTGAAGAACTGGGAGGCACCTACAGCGTCGGGGTTAGTCCAAGTTATGTGAAAATTCCGGAGGCAGAGTACCGTATATCGATCAGTTTCGGCTCGGATCCTCAAAGAGTCGAAGAGCTGATTAAAGCCATATTCCAGGAGATTGAAAAATTAAAGACCGGCATTTCCGATGATGAAGTCCGTGATGCTCGAGAGGCGCTTTACCGCAGTACGGAAACAGGTTTCAAGCAGAACAGATGGCTTCTAACCCAGTTGACCTTCAGGTACCGCCAGGGAAGTGATCCCAATGAACTCCTTCTGTGGGAAGAGCCGCTCAAGCTCCTGAGCCCGGAAGTGATTCAGGAAGCTGCTCAGGAATATTTCAACATGGAAAACTATGTCCAGATCTCTCTCTTTCCAGAAAAAGACATTAAATAAATAGAGGGACACTATACTTAATTCACAGAGCTGCAAAAAATAATTAAGTATGATGTCCCTTTAATTACCGCCTTTTTTCTTTAGAAACGGGATGCCGTCGACCATCCAGTCGGGAGCGGGTTTGTCCATCAGGTAGTGATCGAAAAACTGCTTCATCCGTGTCAGAAAGTCTTTCTGGTTTTCCAGGTTGCGCAGATGATGGGGTTCGCCCGGATAGGACAGAAGAATGACCTCTTTTCCCAGCCTTCGCGCCGCCGTGTAAAACTCGAGACCCTGGTTCCAGTCCACCGCCCCGTCCTCTGTCCCGTGAAGGATAAGAAAGGGAGTATTTATTTTATCCGCATGGTGGACCGGAGATTGGCTGATATATAGATCCAGATCGCTCCACGGTGTGGCGCCCATCCGTCCCTGACCGAATTCGATCAGCGCCTGGTTGGTGTTGCCCGTTCTCTTATAGAGGATATCGTACATGCTTATCATATTTGTCAGTGGGGCGCCCGTGACTACGCAGGCAAAAATATCCGTCTGGGTCAAGGCAAAGGATGACTCGTATCCGCCCCAGCTGTGCCCCTGCAGGCCGATGCGGTCGGCGTCGGCGTAGCCGAGTTCTATGGTCTTTTTTACTGCAGGGATGGTACATTCCATAGAATTCGATCCAGGTGTCCCGTTGGCATAGACGATATCGGGCATGAGCACGAGGTAGCCGCTGCTGGCGTAAGTGGACATGTGGGGCCTGTCATCATATGTCGGCATGGAGTACTGGTGGTGGCGCTGGGACATCTTCTCGTAAAAATAGACAAGCATGGGATAACGTTTTCCCTCTTCATATCCTGCAGGAAGGGCCAGCGTAGCTTGGAGCTTTGTTCCGCGAGTGCTCTCATAATCGATAAGGATGCGGCGTCCCCAGGCATAATCGGCCTGCTGTGGATTGGCGTCCGTGATCTTTGTCAGTTTTTTAAAGTCCATCCCGCTGACGTAATAGTCTGGAAATTCGACAAACGTCTGCCGGGTCAACATCAGTTTATCGGCGTTTTTAGCCTTTCGAGGACGTCCAAAGCTCTTGTCGGCAAAAACAAGAGCCTTTGGAGCCTGACCGACCTTGAGGCTGGAAAATCCGGCTTTTTTAGTCCATTCTCCATATGCGCTGAGCAGAAGAAGTTTTGATGTGTCGATAAACCGTTCTTCCGGATCGAGCCTGATGTATCCGAAGCGGATCTCCTCTTTCTCGCCGATTTCCTTAGTAATATTGTCCACTCTTTTACCGTCCAGTGTGAGCAGATAGAGATCAAACTTATGGGAGATAATGACCGCTTTCCCATCCTTGGTCCAGCCCGCAGGACGGTAGCCCGGCTTCTCATCGTTCCGGCGGTCGTCATCTTCATTGACAAAAAATCCCGGTTTCCCGTTTGTCAGATGGGTTTTCTTTCCGGTTGCAATGCTGCACAGCCAGAGTTCCTTGTCTTTGAGATACAAAAAGTGAAGGCCGTCCGGGGATTGACCGAGCGACCGTCCGATTTTCTTTTCAAGAAGGGCCTTCTCTCCTGTCGCTGTGTTGACGCTGTAGTAATCGGCCTTGCCTCCGCTCAAATCCAGCCGAAGGATGTAGGGTTTGTCATCACGCCCCAGGCCCCAGTTGCCGTCTCCAGGAGCAGTTACAGAACGCATGGCCTCATCCGCCAACCGGACAAACTTCCCACTATTCAAGTGATAGATGGAGCTGAATGTGAAATTTCGATTCCTCGATGCCCGGATCATCTGGACAGATTGAATCTGTTCATCCTTCCAGTGCCAAACATCGACATTGGCGACTTTTTCTTTGCTTGGTTTTTCCTTTTTTTCCTGCTCTTTTATTCCCAGGAAGAGCTTGGAGCCATCCTTGCTCCAACTCAAATTCCCCAGCTCGCTGACAACAAATCCTTCGGGGAATCCGTCGTCATCCACCGGATTATAGGATTTAAAACCTATTTCTTTGCCTCCTATACCCGTATAGATAAACAGCACATTGTCCCTGCGGACAAATTCCTCATCTTCCGTTCCCTTTAAGACGGCCAGAGATGATCCTGCCTCATTCCATGTCAGCTGAGAATAATTGGCCTCCCCGGAATCCAGCACCCTGATGGTGCCATCTGCCAGCTGGCGAAGCTGAACACCATTTCCTGCCTTTTTGTCTGCGTCTACAGTAAAGGCCAGATGGGTGCCTTTTTTGTTAAAACCGAATTCAGCGACATTTCCTATATTGACAACGGTTTCCGAAGCCAGGTCTCTCAAGATCAGGTCTGTGCCGGCATGTTTGGCATCTTTGTCGGTCTTGACCTTTTTCACGATAAAATATTTTGAATTTTCCGCAAAAGAGAATGAACCGGCTCCATCAACGGTAAATTTATCTCCTGTCACGAGGTTGAGAAGCTCGGCTTTGCTCAACACAGGTTTCTTTTCCTTCCTAAGCGCCTCGGCCTTGTCTTTGGGCAAATCGATGAGATAGGCCGCCCAGCGGCTGTCCTCTGAAAATGCCGGCTGCTTGGCGTTGGGGATTTCATGGATTTTATCAGAAGTCAGGTTTTTGACATACAGGGTTGCGTCGCCGTCGTTGGGCCTGTAGGCAAATGTGGCCCAGTTTCCATCAGAAGAAATGGAGGCGGATTCAATCCTTTTCCACTCGGGGTAGTCCTCCAGCGTCAGGATCTTTTTCCCCGGTGATGCGGTCTCCTGCGCGACAAGAATACTGTTTCCTATCGCAAGAGCCAGAAATACAACCAAAAAAATAAAAAGTTTGTGTGATTTTGTCATGTTTAACTCCTAAGAGAATTAACCTTATACTATGGTGCTCTCCTAGAAGCTGTCAAGCAAGGAGTTGCCTTTCGGTAGAAAGAAATCCCTCCTCTTTCTAATTTGAGAAATTGACAAAGTCCTGTTGTTTCTTTACCTTATTACTGCCGCAAAAAGCCTAGGACCAATATGCGGGAGATATTTTCTTTGACGGCCGGCACATCGAAAGGAGGAGGTTTCATAATGAAGAAAAAAGAGACA
>JAUWVG010000152.1 GCA_030617525.1 Candidatus Aminicenantota bacterium
CTGAATCATGATTTTTGGTTTACTCGGGTTCTTTAGTTGGATACCTCCTTGGGCCGGGGCGTCAAATTGTCCGTTGCCGTCCACATCGATGAAAATGGGATTGGTCAGGGCATAGGGGAGAGTGGCGTTTTCGAGAAGACCGCCGCGAGCGCGGGCCTGGAGAACGGGAAAGAGGCTTTCTTTTCCCAGAACTTCGACGGCGATGTAGGAATCCTCTGCAAGAGTCAGGCCAATTTCCTGGGCAAATTGGACGATGGAGTCCGAGTCAGCTGTTACTGGAAAGATCATTTTTCTTTGGCCGTTGATGATCAGACGCACTTCTCCGATAGAAATCCAGGGAGTGCATTGCACTTGAATATTGACAACTACTTTGCCGTCCTTGGCTGTGAGTGAATCTCCCGGGATATGTGTTCGATTGATTGTGTAATCGACAATCGGGCCGTTGGAGGAAAACGAGTGCCCTTTTTTTACAGCCTTTAGGAGGGCGTCGATATCCAGATTTTGTCCTTTTTCTCCATTGTAATAGATATATGTTCTGGAATATCCCGGTTCGCCCCTTGCAATGGCATGTGAATCTGAGCTGCCGACAATGGGAAAGTAGAGCCCCCTATTGATAAGATGCAGCCAATCCATAATGGCTGTGTAATTCGAAGAGTAAAAAATGGGACCGTTCATAACCTCAAGGATATTAAATGTTGTATCAAAATTGGTTTTTGCTGTTGCAGCGGAGTTCAGGTCAAGTTGATAGTTGTTAAAATAGCCGATGGTCCCTGATCGAGGGTGATTGACCTGGAGGATGGCCTGCGGGTCCCTTTTCCGGCTTGCTACAAAGAGAGGAGCAGCTTCGTCGGAATCTGCGTCAATGGCTCCGTTAAACAAGGCCTTTTTATCAGGGACTAGGGGATAGGTGTTGAAGTGGATCACACCGCCTTTGGTGACTTCACATCCGATAATTACAGCCAAATATTTGTCCAGCTCGAGCTTTTTGAGATCCGGGCTGTAGTCGATGATGATGTTGTGGTCAGTCGAGACAGCCACATCTACACCTTCGGCGACAAGGGATTTAAGTCTTTCCGATATTTTAACGCTTCCGTCGGAATATGTGGTGTGCATATGTGGATCTAAGGAAATGAATTTTTTTGTATCCACAACCTTGTCGATCACAAAGACAAGCTCCTGTTTATCTCTCCGAAACATCTGCAGTGTTATTTCAACGATCTTCTGATCCATGGTGTATTCGGGGCCCCGTGAGGCATAGACAAGATATGTTCCCACAGGCAGGACAACGTCCATGCCTTCTTCGGGGGGGTAACAGGAGTTTTTAACTGACTCCCAGTTTCTTCCACTTTTAACTGGATTTTCAGGGGCAAAATAGGGAGAGGGTGTTGGATCGAGGCCGATAAATGTCACTTTTCCCGGGACATGTTCGCCCTTTGCGTTTGTGATTTTTATGCGGACTGGCGCTGTAGAAGGGCTTTGTATAGAGCAGGTGTTGACCTCTTCAGATTTGACTGAAAAAATTCTTTCGTTTACGGCCGGGAAAAAATTGGTTTGAGCTCTATAGACGCCTTCAGGAAGGAGAACGTCATAAGAATAAGTGTTTCTTAAATAAGAGCGGAAATAAACGGCGCCGGAAAGAACGTCTCTGATGATGAGTTCCATCTGGCTTCCATCGTAATTCGTAAATGAGACTGTGGCTTTTTCGGGTTTGACGTCGGTAAATCCATAGAGGTTTTCAAGCAGGATTTTGGCATCCATGTTGGCGAGCAAAGAGTAGTTGACCGTGAATTTTTCCCCAGGGGCCAGATTGTCCGGTGAAATTCCACCCGATGCGGTGAGAGGATTTTTGTTCATCCATCCCAGAAAGTGATTCCCTCTCGGATAGACATTGAAACGGAGTTCGGGAGAACTTCTTCTATTGAAGGGGCTGAAGTTATAGCTGTGATTGGCCGTAAAATAGACGGAATACCGAAGGTCTTCAAATGCTGTTTTTCCAGAGTTTTGAATCGTTGAGCGGATATCGATCCGTCCGGTTTCAGGGAAAAAAAAGTATACGGTTTCAATATTGGCACGGAGGCCTTTTTCACCTTTGAATTCCGCTCTTGCAGAGAATTCGAGGGAGCCGTTTTCAGCATTAATTTTACCCGGCTCTATCGAGGTGTAATCAATAAGTATTCTCTTTCCCTCTATGCGGAGGTCGGGGGCGCCAACGGCCATTTTGCTTGTTTGTTTTTTATCTGCAGGAACCATGCTGATGAGGCTTCCCCGGGCATCGGCGATATAGTAATAATTGTTGGAATACAGGCGCCGGGACGTTCCTCCAATGAGGATCAAATACTCTCCATCTGTAATAAGATAGTCTCCTTTTTCCCATATGGAACAGAAATTTTCCGGCAGATCGTCTTTGCTTTCGATGATTTTGACCTGAAATTCTTCGGCTTGGATGAAAAATGGCATTAAAAGCAAGACTAAAAGAATAGAGATTGTTGTTGAGTTTTTCATAAAACCTCTCCCTCCTGAGAAACTGATTTTATTGGATTATAAAGATATACCAAAATTACCCTTAATTCACCAGGGGCCTGGCTATAAAGATTAATTGGGGACCGTCCCCATTTTTATGATAAAAATGGGGACTGTCCCCAATTAATCTTTAAAGCCAGGCCCCGATTTTTGTTGCAGAGGGGGAGGCGTTCCGATAAAATTGAAGGCCTGAACACAGATGACGAATTTATCAGAAATGCATACGATCAAAGGGAAGAAATTCCTCCTTAAGGTCGAGACCTCTCATGACCATCCCGATTATCAAAAATATGAGGATCTCCGGTTTGAGATCTGGGAGGAGCCAAATGACGAGTTGCCCGGCACGCGGAATATGGTCTGTGAAAACTATTTTAACGACGGGAGCGCCCTGTTTATTGCCGCCTATGCGGCTGATGAGGATGGAACATTTATTGAGGATGATGGGCATTTTGTGGGTTTTTCCTATGGTTTTGTTGGGGTTGAAGACAAAAATGTCGGTTTCAAGGATCCAAATAATCTTGTTTATTACTCACAGTACACTGGGATTAAGGATGCTTATCTAAAGTATGGACTCGGCATCCACATTAAAGAATTCCAAAAAAAGATAATGTTAGATATTTTTGGTGTGGGCACGGTGACCTGTACTTTTGATCCGCTGACAGGTGTCAATGCCTACCGGAATATCCACTATTTTGGGATGGACGTCGTGGATTACAAAGTGGCCCATTATGGTTCGTTTGGAGGCCGTTTGAATAGGGCAGATGTTCCCTGTGACCGGTTTTACGTTTATTGGCGGCTTAATGAGGAAGTCCAAAGACCGGAAATCGATATTCATAAACTGGTCGATAATGACCACATGGTGCTTTCGTCTGAAATACGAGATGTTGAGGGAAAAGATGGACATATTCCTCTTATTATCCCCAAAGATCTTAACTGTGACCTGGAGAAGGAATTGTTACTCATCGAGATTCCGTACGATTTTTACACAATGATCAGAGTGACAGATGTTCTCGATGAAACTACGAAAAAGATTCCTCTGTCCTGGCGGTTGGACACCCGCAAAGCCTTTCTGACTCTTCTGGAACGGGGCTACAAAATTGTCGATTTTTTACCTGCCCAGATTGAAGAGAGAATCCGTGATTTTTATGTCCTAAAAAGATTAGAATAGAGATTCAGTGCTGAAAAATTTATCGAAGCCTGGAAAAAAGTCAAAGAATAATTCAGGTTCATTAATATATATTGATAACATAATAAAGGAGAGAAAATTATGAAAGAGATCAGCAGAGAGGTCGAAAACGCCATCAAAGAAGCCATCCGCTTGGAAATCAACGGCCGTAAATTTTTTATGCACGCCGCCGACATCACTGAGCATGAGAAAGGGAAAAAAATGTTCCGTTTTCTTGCCGATGAGGAAGTCAAACACATGGCGGTATTCGGCAAGCTGTTCAGCCAGATATTGGACAGTGAGGATTGGAAAAAGTACGTCAGAGATGAGGAACTCAGAGGAGAATCTCCTCTTGTAGAGAAATTGAAAGAAAGAATGAAAAATGAAGAAGGAAAAGGAGAGGTGGAAGCTATAAGAATCGGAATGGAACTGGAGCAAAGTGCCATCGATTTCTTTAGCAAGGCGATGTTTGATGCGGATGATTCAACGGCAAAAAAAATATTTCGAGAGATCGGGGAAGAAGAAAAGTTTCATTTCGATCTGCTTCAGGCCCAGTATGATTCGGTCACACGCTCGGGATTCTGGCTCGGCAGTGCTGAATTTCAGATGGACGGCAAGTGGTAATATTTTGGTTTTAAAAATCTGCCTGTGTTAGAAAAAATTGTCACAACCGATAGACTGACCAAGGTCTATTCTTCGGGAAAAATACAGGTCATCGCCCTCAATGAGGTGTCTCTTTCGGTAGAGAAAGGTATCTTCTTTGGCATTACGGGCCCATCCGGTTCCGGAAAATCAACCGTCCTCAATCTCCTCGGGGGATTAGACACACCCACTTCAGGGACTATCGAAGTTGAGGGCAGGAAAATTTCTCAGTTAAACAAGGATGAGCTTGCCCGTTACAGGAGGGAAGGATCAGGGATGATTTTCCAGTCCTTCAATTTGATTTCCTCCTATACAGCCCTGGAAAATGTCGGACTTCCCCTTCTGTTTTCAGGAGTCCCAAAAAAAGAAAGAGGACAGAGAGCATCGGATATTCTTAAGGTTGTTGGCCTCCAACACCGCTGCTCGCATCGTCCGGCCGAACTTTCCGGAGGTGAACAGCAAAGGGTCTCCATTGCACGGGCACTCATCAACAGCCCCCGAATTCTTCTAGCGGATGAGCCAACGGGAAATTTGGACAGCAAAACATCAAAGGAGATCGTCAAAGTGCTCTCAAGACTCAATGTCGATCATGGTGTGACGGTCATAATGGTGTCCCACGAGGAAGGCCTTTTGAAAGAGTTTGCCAATGAGGTGATTTGCTTTCAAGATGGCAAAGTCATTGCAGAGGAAAAGATCCGATGAGAATTGCAGACCACATTGACCTGTCTTTTTCCAACCTGTGGAAGAAAAAACTCCGGACTTTCCTTACGGCCTTTGGAGTTGTCATAGCCATAGGAGCCCTGGTATGTATGGTCGCCTTCGGCAAGGGCATGCAGAAAAATGTGGCCGAGCGATTTAAGGAACTGGAGCTGTTTAATTTTATTACGGTCTATTCCGGTTCACTGGTCCCAAGGGGCATATTGTCAGGCGCAGAGAGTGGGGATACAGTTTCCGAAGACATCGTCCTGGATGATGACGCTCTCAAAAAGATAAGGAGGTTTAGAGGGGTCGACCTGGTGCTTCCGGATATCCGGTTTCCTGCCGCTGTCGGTCTTGACGGACAGGAAAAATTCAGCCTTGTCCAGGTTATCCCCGTAGATGTGTCCTCCTCGAAAGCCATGAAGTTTCGGGCCGGTCAATCTTATACGGAGGACGAAAAAAATTCCGTAATCATCAGCGATTCTCTTCTTGTCGGTTTCAAGATTAAAGATTTTTCTTCTATTATTGGCAAAAAAATTAATATCACGACGCTTACGGTCGATTTATCCCGCTTCAATCCTGAGGATTTATCCTCACTTTTTCGTGGGGAAAATCTTCCCTTTGCCAAACAGAACTATGAGATGACCATTGCCGGTGTGACTGAAAATATGGGTTTTGGCGGACCGGCTCTTCTCAGAAGTGATGTCTATCTCGCTCCTGAAACAGCCGCCACGATGAAAAAACTTCCCATCACAAATCTCTGGGATCTCCTCCGGGAACCGTCAGGCACAAAAGGGTATTCTCTTGTGAATGTCAGGTTGTCTTCTCCAGATTTTATCGATACGGTTAAAAAGAAAATTGAAGACATGGGATTCCGCACATTTGCTCTTATCGATCAATTTGAAGAATTTCAGAAGGGTTTTCTTTTTATGGATTTGTTTCTGCTGGCGCTGGGTATGATTGCCGTTATTGTTGCCTCCCTCGGGATCATCAACACCATGATCATGTCCATAATGGAGAGATACTCTGAAATCGGGATCATGAAGGCCGTCGGAGCCAGCAACAGAGACATTCAAAAAATCTTTTTCTTCGAGACCACCTCGATAGGATTGTTAGGGGGTATTTTTGGCCTTGGGCTTGGATGGAGTGTCAGTCTCCTCATCAATAAAGTCATCAATCATTTTCTCGCAAAGCAGGGCCTTCCCTACCTCGAATACTTCAATTTTCCTTTGTGGTT
>JAUWVG010000381.1 GCA_030617525.1 Candidatus Aminicenantota bacterium
AATCTGTATATGGGATTTCTAACCTTTAATTTCAAAACATCTTCATAAGTTTCGGCGAGACGATCACGATCCCCGAGAAGAAATTCAATCAGGTCTCCCTCATTGATCCAATACTGTCTGCCGATTCGGATTGACCTTAATGGACCTGACTTCAGCAGCTTCAAAGCTGTCACTTTGGAAATGTCCAAAATTTCCATCAAGTCCTTAACCGTATACTGCTTGATCTTTTTCTTCCCAATTCTTAATATTCGCATCAGATCATATCCAGTATTGTTATACTTAAGTATACTTTAAATTACTTATATATGCTTACTCAATATTTTTTTCATTTTTATATGATTTTTTTTATTTTGAGCACTTGATCCATTTTTCTGAATACTTCTATATTATTTTATTTGATCTGTGTAGAAAACTGCATCCCCATCATTGGATTCTTTCGGATCATTTGTAGGTCTCCATGCAAAATATACAGGTTTAGAATCCCTCAGCAAATCAAGAACGATCTGATATTGGCCCCATGGTGCAAAATAATAGATTTTCCCATCCGTGTAATAGGGTTCTGGTGGTCTTTCACCCTCAGACGCAAACACAGCCTGCCCAATGTTTTTTCCTTCCGAATACAACGTAATCACTTTGTCTCCCCAGCGCGTCCTCTTCCCCCGTTTATCAATGCTAAAAATCTCGATTGCATAGCTATCGATAACATAACTTTTTAAATTCATTGACATCGTAAACTCCTTTTTTCTAATTTTTCTTGTTCCCGTTCTCAGTTTACTAAAACTAGTCATCTATGTCTGTATCAAATTGCATAAATTCTTGTCAAAAGGAGTAAAAATACAATACACTGAGGAGAATATGTCCCATAAATACAGCGTTGAAATCTCTCCTTTTAAAAAAAATATTATTGTCGAAGAGAATACTCTCCTTGCTGAAGCCCTTCAAAAAGCAGGAATCCCTCTAAGAATGGACTGTAACCAACTTGGATTGTGTGGAAAATGTTTTGTCAAAATTTCCGATGGACACCTCCCCCCTATTGAGGAGCTGGAAGAATCCTTTCTTCTAGAGAAAAATCTCGATAATTCATTCAGACTTGCCTGTCTCTTTCACATAAAAAGCGATCTTAAAATTGAAATTCCCGATGAATCTCTTTTACAGGAGCAGAACATTTTATCAACAGGGATTAAAACACCTGTAACTCTGGAGCCCCATGTAAAAAAATTTTTTGTTCAACTGCCAAAACCTTCCATTGCCGAACCGCTGTCTTTTATCGAACTTTTCCAAAATAGTTTAAAAAATCCAAAATTGTCGGTTCCTCTGGAAGTACTCAAAACAGTGCGTCCAATCCTTGAAAAAAACCGCTACAAAATTACAGCTGTTATTCACAGAGATAATGAAATTATCGCCATCGAGGACGGCAATACATCAAATCTATGTTATGGGCTTGCGATCGACCTGGGTACAACAACACTTGTCGTTGAGCTTATTGATCTCACTTCAGGTAAGAGTATCGAAACAGTGGCCTCAAAAAACAGCCAGACTCAATTCGGAGCCGATGTCGTCTCCAGAATAGGATTTTCAATTTCCGAAAGCTCCAATCTGGAAAAGCTTAAAGAGATCGTTCTTGAGGACATCAATCAAATGATCGTGAAGATCCTGTCCAGGCATGATATCCCCCCGACTTATGTCTATGAAATCGTTCTTTCCGGCAATACAGTCATGAACCATATCCTGCTGGGACTTCCTCTCAAGTCCCTTGCCCAAACGCCTTTTAATGCACTGTTTTTTTCGCTGCCTGAACTGCCGGCGAACTTTTTTGGCTTCAATATCCATCCCGGAGCAAAACTGTTTGTTGTTCCGAACATCCGGAGTTTTGTTGGTGGAGACATAACGGCAGGTCTTATCGCATCAGACCTTTTAAACAAAAAAGGTAATTTCCTGTTTATCGACCTGGGAACAAATGGTGAAATCGTTCTCAAAACAGACACAGGGAGTGTAGCCACATCCACAGCCGCCGGGCCAGCCTTTGAAGGGATGAATATCAGCTGCGGCATGCTGGCTCTACCTGGAGCCATCTATAAAATTGAGAATACTATTCCTCTCAGGATAGAAACAATCCAGGATCAATCTGCCCTAGGCCTTTGTGGAACCGGATTAATCGATGCCGTGGCTGCCGCCCTCAATTTGGGATTACTTTCTCCAAAGGGTAAAATTCTGGATGAGTCAGGCAAAATTGGTTTGACTCAAAATATTTTTCTATCTCAAAAAGACATTCGGGAACTGCAGCTCGCCGTGGCCGCTGTCAGATCAGGGATCAGAATGATAATGGAGAAAAAGAGTCTATCTCTCGAATTGCTCGACGGAATTTTTATCGCCGGTGCATTCGGGACCTATCTAAATATCTCCAACAGCATCCGTATCGGTCTTCTCCCCCCCATTTCTGAGGAAAAAATTCATTTTGTTGGAAATTCTTCTCTGGCCGGTGCAAAAGCCCTGCTCATCTCCTCCTCACTTCGTACAGAATCCAAGGCCCTGTCGAAAATAATTGAGTTTTTTTCCCTGGCAACAAATGTGCAGTTCCAGGAATATTTTGTGGATTCTTTAGACTTCCCTACCCAATCCTAATTTCCCATCACTGACTTTACCAGATCTACAGCCGAAGCGGCATCGGGCGCATAACCATCCGCTTTTATTTCATCTGCATAGGACTGTGTGATGGGCGCTCCACCGACAATAACTTTGATTTTGTCTTTGAGTCCGGATTCCTCTAGAGCTTCGAGCATATCTTTCATAAACACCATAGTGGTTGTGAGAAGAGCCGACATTCCCAAAACATCGGGATTTTCTTTTTCGGCAAACTCCAGAAATTTTTCCTTGGGAACATCTGCACCCAGATCCACAACCTCAAATCCCGCTCCTTCCAGCAGCATGGCGACAATGTTTTTTCCGATATCATGCAAATCGCCTCCAACAGTGCCAATGATGATCTTTCCCAGAGGTTCCACATTGGCCTCTGCTAGAAGAGGGCGGATAATTTGCATCCCTGCCTTCATGGCCCTTGCAGCCACTAACACTTCAGGAATGAAAATCTCATTATTCTTAAACTGCTTACTGATGACATTCATACCGGCAACCAAACCCAAATTCAAAATATCTGCGGCCGATGTATTCTGGCTTAACGCTTCTTCTGTAAGGTTCTTTGCCGCATCTGCATCTCCTTTTATAACTTCTGCAGCCAAATCTTCTAATATTGCCAATTGCTCCTCCTCACATAGTGATTTTTTATTCGTCCTTCTTCATCTATCATATCTCTATTTTAATGTAAAGAAAGATTGATAAATTTGAAAAAATATGCTCATTTTTCTAGAATAGACCGATGAAGATCGCGATCACTGGAAAAGGAGGCACAGGAAAAACCACCATTGCGGCCGTTCTGGCCCATTTCTTTAAAAAGGACGGATACGAGGTGCTCGCCGTCGATGCCGATCCCGACTCCAATCTTGCAGAAGCCCTAGGAGCTTCAAAAAAAGAACTGGAGGGGATTATCCCCATTTCTTCTCAACGGAAGCTGATCCAGGACCGCACAGGGGCTAAACCGCGGCAGTTCGGCCAGCTATTCAAACTCAATCCCACAGTCAACGACAT
>JAUWVG010000406.1 GCA_030617525.1 Candidatus Aminicenantota bacterium
GCTCCTCCACATCTAATAAAACAGGAAAATCCTTATCTGAAAGCATAGCTATGACATTGCGGTGATAGTACTGGATACGCATTTCGTCTCTGGTATGTATTTTTCTTCTCAGACAACCCGGACAACATCTCAGGTAACTGGACGTGTGCTCATGGCCGTCTATGATCAGAGGATTAAAACCAAAAGTCTTTTTTATGGCCTTGTTTCTTTTTAATCTGCTATAGACTTGATGTATAAGAGAACGGATGGAGGCCAGGATTATTCGGGCAAACACTCTCCCTATCGTATCAGCACTGGGGAGCACCCTGCCCAACCACCTCCGCCAGAAACGATTGTCCTTATCTTGCTCCAAAGCATTAAGACTGCCCAAACGAGTGAGCATCATGATGAGAGCACTTGAAAATATGGCAGGTGTTTGGATAGAAGGCTTCAGCCGAGTATCAGTGATAGAGCTGATGAGACTCCGAAACTGATAGACTTTCTCTGCGTAGCGAAGAAAGCGTCTGAGAATCGCTTAACCCTTCCTTTTTAATCTCTCCCAGTAGGAGGAGGAAATCTTCTCGATCAACTCCTGAACCTGATGATAGTTTTCAACCCACTCTCTGACCATTTCCTCTTTATCTTTGGGAATATGAAGCTGTTCGGGCCGACCATTTAGACTCCGGGTCAGGACAAGGCAGGTGTGTTTCTCTCCTTTTTGACATCTACAATTCGGTTTCCCACAAGTCTGTTTTCTGAGAGTGGGAGTGCCTCTGATAAATTCCTTCCAGGTGATATAGGGTTTGAGTTTGGAACGGCTTTCGCGTTCAAGCTTAGTCATAGCGGAACGATGCATGGTGAAGCCTCCATCTTTTATCTATATTAGATAAAAGACAAAGGGAAAAGTCAAGCATTTTTTGCGAATGCGAATTTGCTCGGAGAGTATTTCAGCCGAAAATTGCTTTATTTAAAGGGGAGGTTCGTTAAGAATTTATTTTAGTTGCTGAATCGCTGTGGGACCTGGATGGTTTTAAGCTGGACTTCATCGCTCGGTTTGCCGCCAATGAACAGACAGTGTTAACAGCCGCAGGAGGCAGAGATTATGCGTCTGTCAATGAAGCGGTGGATAAGCTTATGACCGATGTGATGTCACGGCTGAGAGCGGTAAAGCCTGATATATTAATCGAGTTTCGCCAGCCTTACATCGGACCTCTGATGCGAAAGTATGGGAACATGTTCCGGGCCGCTGATTGCCCGAATATGGCTGTCATCAATCGAGCCCGGACCACCGACATCCGGTTGCTCTGTGGGGATACGGCCGTTCATTCCGACATGTTCATGTGGCATAAAGACGACTCCGTCGAGAATGCAGCCCTCCAGATTCTCAACGTTCTTTTCAGTGTGCCTCAGCTTTCTGTCCGATTGGATTCAATCCCTGATGAACACTTAGAGATGATCGAATTCTGGATCAACTATTGGCGAGAGAACAGAGATGTGTTGCTCGATGGTGAATTTATCCCCCTGAATCCCAGCGCTGTCTATCCGATGATTTTGGCTAGGACAAAGAATAAGACTATTGCCGCCCTCTATAATGACGTGTTTATTTCCTTGGATCCAAAAGAGTGCGATAATCTGGACGTTGTCAACGCCAAAAGCAGTGAATATGTCGTATTAGACTTGTCCTGTGATTTGGGAAAGGTAAACACTGACACTTATGATTGTTCGGGAAATATCGTAAAAAAGCAGACACTGACTCTCAAGAAAGGCATTTACAAATTTATGGTCCCGGCCTCTGGATTACTCACCATAGTGAAAAAATAGAAATCCTCTTCCTGAGTGCAGAATTTCTGGAGATTCTGCTTGTTTCGTGATACGTCTCTGCTGCCATGGCAGGGATTTACCGGTGGCTATGGCAGCTGAGGATAGAGTGGAATATATATGAAAATCGGGATTTCTTGATCAGCAATTCAGGACGGAGTCTATTACTCTGTAGTCCTATACAGTCATTTCCACGGGGATTTTCTGTTTCTTGAGGATCTCTTATTGACAGGAAATGTTCGTTCTATATAGTATTGGCAATAGAGGATATAAAAGGGCTCAAATCTAGCAAAATGAATCGAAATCAAAGCAACCCAAAAAAGCAAATTCTTATGGTGTGATATGAAACTCCTGATCTATTTCTTGATCTTTGCCTTCTCGGGCATGGTGTTCGAGACATTGTCGACTGCTATCGGCGATTCGATAAGGTGCAGGAAGAAGGATCTTCTCGGCAGGTGCTCGTTGTGGATGCTGCCTATCTACGGCGTGATACTATTCATAGTGATATTCGTACAGCAGTTCTTCCCTCACTATCCATGGTGGTTGAGGGGAATATTGTATGCGGTACTCATAACCTGCTGGGAATTCATCTCAGGCTCTGCAATAAAAGGATTGTTTCATGTGAAACCTTGGGATTATGCATCAGACGACAGACGCAATGGTTTTGCCAGAAAGAAAAAGTATCATTACAAAGGAATCATTTGCCTTGAATACCTTCCGGTATGGTTCATCATGGGATTGGTTGCAGAAGCATTATATTTCTTCTTGCAGAATCATTTGACGATATACAATTATTTCGTTTCAGCGAAATTCGGACCACTCATGATATTTATTAGGCCATGGTTTGCGTAAGATACAACTAATCCTCTAATCTGTCCAAAATACGGAGGCAAGATGCGCATGGCTGCTGAGGAGAGGGGGGAATATCTATAAAAGTCAAAAATAGCTTATTTTCATGACGCCGATGATTGTCGAAATATACCTTTCATCATCAACATCTGATTACATCTTTATAAAAATAATCTGACTTATGGCTAAAACATTCCAGGTGTATCGGGTCTTTGACCCTGTCGTTTTGGATGTGTCTCATATTGATCCTGAAAATCTATCTCGTTAAACCGTGGCATATGCTATAATATCCATAATGGCAAACATACCAGATCACTTGCAGCCCTTCTTCTGGGAGACCGACTTAGATCTCATAAGCATCGAGAAAAATAGGAATTACATTATTGAGAGAATCATGGAGTTAGGAGATGATACTGCTGTATGTTGGCTGTTTTCGAATTTTTCGGTGGCAGAGATAAAAGATGTTCTCGAGCAAAGTCGAAGAATCTCTGCAAAAAGCCAGAATTTTTGGCGCATAATTCTGGAAGGATAGCTGCATGCATTTGTCAGTTTTAAGCGGAGAAGCAAAAAAGACTGTTGAGATCCTATCCAAACAAAAATTCATCATCTCTTTTTACCTTGCATGAGGAACAGCGTGTGCGGTCTACATCGGACACCGGATATCAGAAGATCTGGATTTTTTTTCGATCAATGATTTTTCGCACTTTGAAATACAAAATACACTGAAGGCCAGAGGCCGTTTTATTGTGGATTATTCAGATACTAGAACCTTAACTGGTAGATTTGATCAAACCAAAATAAG
>JAUWVG010000380.1 GCA_030617525.1 Candidatus Aminicenantota bacterium
ACTCTACGATTAGGAGGATTCTGTCCCATGATTTGAATAATAAGGACCGCTTATTTTACTTTTTCTATAACGTAATCTATAGCTCCGCCAACAGTTGTGAGCTTCTCGGCCGCTTCATCAGGAATGTCCATGTCGAATTCATCTTCAAGAGCCATAACCAACTCGACTGTATCCAATGAATCGGCACCCAAATCATCGATGAATGAGGCTTCTTCTGTGATCTGCTCTTCACTGATGCTCAACTTATCAGCCACGATGGACTTTATTTTCTTCAATAATTCTTCTCTTTCCATTTTTTTCTCCTCTGTTGAAAATTATTCTTTACTTTTTATCCGTCACATAAGCATTCCACCATTGATGCTTATGACCTGACCTGTTATATATGCGGCCTCATCGGAGACCAGAAATTTGACTACATAAGCCACTTCCTCAGGCGTTCCAAATCTTTTCATGGGGATGATGTCGACAAACATCTTTTTAATGTCTTCAGAAAGCGCATCTGTCATGGCTGTCGCTATATAGCCTGGAGCAATCGCATTGACCGTAATCCCCCTTGCCGCCACTTCGCGGGCCAGGGATTTTGTTAATCCGACAACTCCAGCTTTGGAGGCCGAATAGTTAGTTTGTCCAGCATTTCCCATTAAGCCTACAACAGAAGCAAGATTCACAATGCGTCCGGAACGGTTGGAAATCATGTGCCGGATGACAGCTTTGGAGAAGTTGAATACTCCTTTCAAATTTACGGCCATCACGGCATCCCACTCATCCTCAGTCATTCTCATCAACAGGTTATCCCGTGTAATTCCCGCATTGTTGACGACAAAATCGATCTTCTGAAATTTTTCAAGGATGGCTTTAACCGTCTCCTCGACCAAATCGAAACGAGACACATCCACACTGAAGGCCGCCGCTTTTCCGCCAGACTTCTCTATTTTGTCCACAACCTTTTCGAGTTTATCTTTTTGAACGTCAACCAGAATGACTTCGGCCTGCTCTCTGGCGAGCTCCAAGGCAATTGATTCTCCGATCCCTTGAGAGGCTCCTGTGACAATTCCAACCTTGTTTTTCAAGGACATTTTACACCTTCATTCCTAAAGAGGGCTCAAGAGATTTGGCCAACTCGATCTGGATTTTTTCCTGCACTTTTTGTAAAACAAATTCTCGTGCCACGCGAACGGCATTCTTGACTGCATTGGGATTGGAGCGTCCATGCCCGATGATACAAACACCATTCAGGCCGAGAAGATGAGCTCCTCCATATTCGGCATAATCTATCTTTTTATATATTTTCTTAACATTCCTCTTCATGAGGATGAATCCGATTTTAGCAAAGAGGTTCTTCATGATCTCGGCCCGGGCCATATTGAAAAAGGTTTCCACAACTCCTTCGCTCACCTTGAGAGCGATGTTCCCTGTAAATCCATCGCTGACAATGACATCAGCCCGGCCGGAATAGATGTCCTTCCCCTCCACATTGCCAATAAAGTTTAAAGACGAAGCCACAAGCCGTTCGTGAACCTCTTTCGTCAGATCGTTTCCCTTTATCTCTTCTTCGCCGACGCTCATGAGTGCAACCCGGGGATTCTTCAGCCCCATGACAGATTCCATAAATACTTTTCCCATCACGGCAAACTGCACCAGATGTTGAGGTTTACAGTTGACGTTGGCCCCAACATCGGTCAGAAGGGTTACACCCTTAAGCGTGGGGACCAGAAGGGAAAGGGCCGGTCTCTCCACTCCCTGTAGAGCGCCTAAAACTTTTTTTGATATGTACACAATGGCAGCCGTATTGCCTGTGCTGACAAAGGCATCGGCTTCCTTGGATTTGACCAACTCGGTTCCTACACGAATGGAAGACTTCTTCTTCCTGCGGATGGACAAAAGCCCCTCTTCCATGTCGATGGATTCTGAGGCATTGATAATGGCTACTTTTGCCTGGGAATGAGGAAGACTGTCAAACTCTTTTTTGATCAGGTCTTCTTTTCCCACAAGCAAGACTTCGGCCTTGTATTCTTGAGAAGCTCGGATGGCCCCTTCGACTATGACTCTCGGCCCAAAGTCACCACCCATCGCATCAACAGCAACCTTCATTTTCCCCCACCCAAGTCACTCTTCAGTGCCTTCGATCACCTGCCGCCCTTTGTAGTGCCCACATTCCGGGCAGGCTCTGTGGGGCAACTTCGGACTTCCACAGTTGGAACAAAGAGACAGGGAGGGGACCTCTAGCGCATCATGTGAACGTCTCTTTTTTTTTCTTGAATGAGAATGTCTTCGTTTTGGATTTGCCATTTATCTTTTATCTCTTAAAAATATTTTTAATTTATTCAGCCGAGAATCAGGATCGTGTGTCACACATTGACATTCCCCATCCTTCTCGATCTTCCCGCAGACGGGGCAAAGCCCTCGGCATTCTTTTGAACACAACGGCTTGACCGGAAAAGTGAGGTTGACCTGCTCCAGCACTACGTCCAGAAGATCGATGACCGGGCTCATGTAGAACAGCCTGTTCAGGTCCTCTTCTTCCAACTGATCACCAAGATCTTCAAGCTCCTCGGGGAAATAGACAAGGTCGAACTTGGAATCCACCGGTATTTCGTAGGGAGACAGACACCTGCCGCAGATAAAGCTGAGCTGGGTCGTGATCCGCCCTTTGATAAAAATTTCATCCTGGATTCTTTTTATAGAGATGTCCGCATGAACCGGTTTGCGGAAAACCACGTTTTCGTCCACCAGGTCTGTGCTGAGAAAATCAAATTTTTTGCTGATTTTCAGCTCTTTCTCGCTTAATCTATCTATCTCTATAATCATATTCTAGGCTCTTCGGAAAAAAGTTAACTTATTATACCATCTTGCCTTACTTTGTCAATAAAACAGCGGCTCGCGGAAACATCCCTATTTCCGTGATTTCAAGAATGAGTTCTGTAAAGTGAAAAGAAACCACGTTGCGCTTTCCCCAGCGAGGAAAGCTCTCTCGATCTCCGTCCTCTCTCTCATTTCCCCAGAGGGAAATGAACCATGCCCGCTCGTCCTCCGATACGGATTTCTCCATCATCTTCCCAGAACTCCAAAAATCGCGGAAGAAAAAATCTGAAGAGGATGGAAAAAGCGACATCCGAGGATTTAGCCTTACCGAGTTGTTCCTCGAGGGAAGCCGATTGTGTCGGCCACTGAGTATGTCTGAGCACGGGATAGATTAAGAAAAGAGGTGCGCGTTAACCTAAGGGTTCCGCTTGATATCGCTGGAAAGAAACGTATAATAGGAAAAAAGATCAGAGAATAAACATGGCAGGATTTAACACTAAAATCGAACACAATGGCATCTCTTATATCGTTCAAACCCAGGACCTTGGGAGCCCCTCTTTTTGTATCGAATCCCTCATTTACAAATCCGGAAGAGCACTTGCTCCTCGAAAGACGTTCTACTTAAAGCATTTGAACAGCCCCACGCTCAAAGAAAAAATCAACCAACTCCTCGAAGATCAGCACAAAACCATGCTCAAGACCATTACCGACGGGCAGTTCGATCACTCCTAGATCACCTTGAAAACGAATGGCTGAAAAAACAATTTTTCTTATCGACGGGAATGCTCTTCTCTACCGTTCTTTTTATGCCATCAAGCACCTCTCCAATTCAAAAGGATTCCCGACAAACGCTATTTATGGTTTTAT
>JAUWVG010000074.1 GCA_030617525.1 Candidatus Aminicenantota bacterium
TCCCTCATAAAATCCTGTATCCAAATGGAAGTGTTATCTGCCCCAGACCTGTGGAAGTTGATGCAGGAATATTCTCTGTCCGATATTTTTCCTTTTTTCGATAGGGATGATACCGAATTTTTATTTCAACCGGACAGCAAACCAAACAAACTGAAGATCCGGAGCCGGATGCAGACCTTAGCTGTAATTCTTCAGGGTACGCGTCAGATGACAAATTCAGGTTTCATTGTCTCTCAGCTTCCAGAAAGCGATGGAGATGCACAAGCCCTCTTTCCTCAACACCAGGACCAGATTCCATTCTTACCGCATGAAGAATATCTGCTGTATCTTTTTTCCCATCTGCAGAATCTAAAATCGGTCTACAAACACAGTGAAATAAGCACAAAGGATACCCAGAAGGTCATTTTCACTTTTCTGAGTCTGGGGTTGTTTGCTTTTTCCCAAACAAAAAGAAAAAAACACTCCCTGCCAGATTTTTCCCATGCTGAGCTCGATACAATTTTAACAGCATTCAACAGAAAATGGCTCTTCGTTTTTAAATACATTTCAAAGGAACTCGGGCCTGTTGCCCTGAACATTTTGGAGAAATCCCTTGAAGAGGCCAAAACAAAGTTGTCTCCTCTTTTCCAGAGTGTCAAGCTTCAGCCCAATGGAAACATCGATACAAATTCTGTGCTCAAAGCAAAATTCAACTTTTCCAGTCAAGGGACAAAACAGACTTTGCTGATAGGACTGAATGAAATCATTGTGTCTGAGGTGCTGGCCGTAAAAAAAACTCTGGGAGATGAACATGAAGCCATTCTTGTTCAAAACCTTCACAAAATCGAAAAATGAAATATAGGAAGAAACAAATTTTAGCCCTGCTGCTCTTTATCACACTCTGTGTCCTTTTACTTTTGGTAAAAATTGGAACCTAAAAGAAAAGCCCTCATCATCATTCTCGGCCCTACTTGTGTAGGAAAAAGCACCACGGCCATAAAACTTGCCAAAATATTTAATGGAGAAATCATAAACTGTGATTCCATGCAGGTATATAGAGGATTTGACGTTGGAACCGACAAAATACCCCTGGATCAGAGAGAAACCGTTCCTCACCATCTCCTGGACATGATATCTCCTTCAACCCAGTTCACCGCGTCAGATTTTGTTCAGTTAGCTCTCGAAGTAATCGAAAGTATCCACAAAAAAAACAAGCTCCCCATCATCACTGGAGGCACAGGACTTTATTTGAAAGCTCTACTGAATGGACTTTTCCCTGAAGGCAAGAGTGACCCAAACATTCGCAAGCGCCTTGAAACAGAGGCCAAAGAAAAGGGACTCGAGCGCTTGAACAAAAAGCTGAGAACTGTTGATCCTCAGTATGCAGAAAAAATCGGGAATAACGACCAATATCGCACTATCCGTGCTCTCGAAGTCTTTGAAGCGACAAATAAATCCCTGTCTGAACATTTTGCCGATACTCGTTCTTTTGTGGAAGATTTTAATGTCTTGAAAATTGGACTCAAGATCGATAGACAAATTTTATACACAAAGATCGAAAAAAGAGTGGATAAGATGTTTGCAGGAGGACTGGTCCATGAAGTGAAAAGCCTTCTCGAAAAAGGAGTAAATGAAGAGAGTCCTCCCTTCAGGGCTCTCGGCTACAAATTTGTCCTGAAGCACTTAAAGAAAGAACTCTCACTGGAAGAGGCTATACTGCTTACTAAACGGGACACTCGTCATTACGCTAAAAGACAGATGACATGGTTCAGAAAAATGGAGGGAATTCAGTGGTTCCATCCGGAGGAATTTGATTCTTTAAAAAAACACATGAAGGAATTCTTGGATTTATGATAGAAAAAGCCATCCTTGTTTTCCTGGGCACCAAAAAAAAGGATAGGTCCGAAGCCAAGGAATCAATGCGAGAATTAAAAGGGCTGGCTTTTACTGCAGGCACCGAGGTCATCCATGAAGTTTTCCAATTTAAAGACAACATCAGCCCTAAGTTTCTTATAGGAGAAGGAAAAGTCAAAGAGCTCCTCCTCCTCAAAAATAAACTCAAGGCAAACATTATTATTTTTGACCACAATCTTTCTCCCATTCAGCAGCGCAGCTTAGAAGACGAATTATTGTGTAAGGTTTTAGACCGCACACAACTTATACTCGATATTTTTGCCCAGAGAGCCCAAAGTAATGAAGGGAAACTCCAAGTCGAACTGGCTCAACTGAACTATCTTCTTCCCAGACTGCTCGGCAAAGGCCAGGCAATGTCTCGTCTTGGGGGAGGAATTGGGACACGGGGCCCGGGAGAAAAAAAGCTCGAAGAGGACAGGCGGAGAATCCAAGACAGAATTGCCAAGATAAAACTGGACATAAAAAAAATTCAAAAAAGACGACACCACCAGAGAAAAAGCAGGAATAAAATTCCGGTTCCGGTTGTTTCTCTAGTCGGATACACAAATTCAGGAAAATCGACTCTTTTTAACCTCCTCTCTCAGGAGACCAAGACCACATCTTCCCAGCTTTTTTCGACTCTAGATCCTGTCATCCGGCGCGTTCTCTACCAGGATGGACTTTATTTTTTTCTGAGTGATACAGTCGGGCTCATAAAAAAACTCCCTCACGAGCTCATCTCTGCATTTAAGGCCACTCTTGAAGAAGTTAAAGAAGCCGATTGTGTCTGTCATGTAATCGATATATCGTCTCCTTTTAGCCAGAGCCAGATCGAAACTGTAGAAAATATTCTGATCGACCTTGGGATTTCTGATGTTCCAATCCTCAAGATATTTAATAAGATCGATCTGTTGCCCCACTCTACCGGGCTCCTCGGGAAAAACACAGAATCCGAAAGCAGGAACGTCTACATCTCCGCTAAAACTGGAGAGGGGATCTCCGAACTGATGGAAAAACTGCGGTCGTTCCTCTTTAAAAATCTCAAGCTCTTCTATTTGGAAATCCCTAAACAAAACAAAAACATCGTTCAATCTTTCCCTAAATGGTCAATTGTGTTAAAAAGAAGAGAAAATAGAGAATATTACGAATTAAAAATAATGGCAAATCCAAATTCAATGCTCAATTTTCTGCCCTACATCAAACGAGGAGAGCCAAATTGGTAAAAAAAGTTATTCCCGTATGTATTATCCTGGTCTGTCTGTGTTGGTCCTGTACGACTTATAGTCCCCCCTCACCCACACTTTATGTAGAACAGCTCCCTCAGTCAGTTATCTCAGAGATGTCTCTAGAGGAACGGATTCTCACGGAAGAGGCCTGGACAAATCTAGTGCAGGGGGATGGAGACAGAGCTAAAAAAGCCCTCATCAAACTGGGGCAGGAAAGCTCTCTCTACTACGCTGGACTGGGGTATGCTCTTTACCTATTGGATGACATTCAAAAAGCCGAGGATTTCTTCAAAGCCGCTCTTCTCACCTTTCCGGATTTAGTCCTCATTCGTGTCGGTTTAGCCCAAATTTACCAGGAAACAGGACGCGAAGATTCTGCCTTTACGGAATTCAGAAACATCATCAAACTGGATCCCAAACATGATTGGGCAAAATCCAGATACACGGCTATCAAATCCCAAAAAACCACCAAGGCCCTTCAGGAAGCCAGAGCATATGTGTCTGCAGGAGAGACCGAAAAAAGTAAGGCCGCTTACCTCAAGGCCCTCTTCTATTCACCCGCGTCGGTCGACGCTCATTTTGCACTCGCAGGAATATACCAAGAAGAAAACAATCATCAAAGTGCTCTTGTCCATCTCAAAGCCGCAAGCACCTATGATCCGGAAAACAATGAAATCCTAAAACTGTACGGGGAGGTTCTTTTTGCAATCCAAGACCATAAAAAAAGCCTCGAGATTTATGAAAAATTGAGCCTCAAAGAACCGGACAATCTCCAGATAAAAGACCGCCTGGAAATCATCAAGAGCAGATTAGGTATTTTTGAGCTTCCAAGCCAGTATGACAACATTTCCAACTCAGAAGCTGTGACCAGAGAAGACATTGCCGCTGTGATAGGAGTGAAATTCAAGGATATTTTAAAAGATCCAACACAACAGCCTCCCATTATCGTCGATATCGCCACATCCTGGGCAGCAAAATTTATACTCAAGATGACAACCCTTGGTCTCATCGATGTCTATCCCAATCATGAATTTCAGCCAAAAAAAAGCCTGAACCGTGCGGAATTGGCAGAAATTCTCGTGCGTCTCATTATGTACTTGAATGAACAAGGACATAAGTTCATTCAGCAGGTCCCCCTAGACAGAATCCAGATTGTTGATATCACACCTTCCAACTATTATTACCAACCCATCCTCACCATCATCTCGTATGATATAATGAGCCTTTTTTCGGATAAAACATTCAAGCCCGACACTCCAATAACAGGGAGAGAAACAATAAACCTCTTCGATATCATTCTAGCGTTGATTGAATAGGAAGCCAGATATAATTCTTTCCAGCATGAGTAAAAAGAATATTTTCACTGCGGCAAACATTCTCAGTATGCTGAGAATTATCCTTATTCCTGTATTTATGGCTCTGATGCTGCAACATAAGGCAACTTTGGCTTTTTTCGTCTTCCTCTTCGCGATTTCGACAGATCTCTTGGATGGAATTGCAGCCCGGGTCTGGAACCAGAAAACAAAACTTGGGACTTTTCTTGATCCCGCGGCTGATAAACTACTTATGGCCTCCTCATTTATTTTTCTTTCCCTTCCGTCTATCAGTACGCCTAACACCATCCCGGTTTGGCTGGTGGTTATCGTGATTTTCAGAGACCTCTACATCGTTTCAGGATCGTTAATCTATATCCGGTTGACAAAAACAGACGAAGCAAAACCCTCAATGATAGGAAAAGTGTGCACCGTTATGGAAATGAGCCTCTTGACCCTTGTGCTCCTTAACAATTCACTCGGAAAAGCTCCTTCCTATCTTGCACCAATCTATTGGCTCACAATGGTCATGGCACTCCTTTCCGCGGCACATTACACCTTTATCGGAGTTCGTGGATACCGACAATATAAAGGAATAAAATAAGGATTCGAGGATTCTAGGGGTCAAGGATTCGAGTGAAAAACATTTAAGAATTTTAAAAAATTAAGAATCAAAGTAAGAGATAGAAACCCGGATATTATTATCTGGGGACCTGGGTTATATTGAGACTGATAAATTAAATCGTCAGAACCCCCCCTTGAACCCTTGAATCCTCGAATCCTTGAACCCTTAAGATAGTTCAGGTTAGATGCTTTTGTCTATAAATCCCTTCCGCAGCGTCTTCCAGAGAATTTTTAAATCCAGAGCAAATGACCAATTCTGGATGTAGTAGAAATCGTATTCAAGCCTTTTATCGATAGGCGTGTCTTGACGTAATCCATGAACCTGAGCCCATCCGGTGACTCCGGATTTGACCTTATGCCGGAGCATATATTTTGGGATCTTTTCCCTGAATTCCTCCACAAACACAGGTCTCTCCGGCCGAGGTCCGACAAGGCTCATTTCGCCCCTGAGCACATTATAAAGCTGCGGGAATTCATCGATGCTGACTCTTCTTAGAAATCGGCCGATCTTGGTGATCCTTGGATCATCCGGCGCACACATCACGGGACCACTCTTTGCCTCGGCATCACAAGCCATCGTCCTGAACTTGTGAATAACAAATTTATTTCCATCCACTCCCATCCGCTCCTGATGGTAGAACATCGGCCCTTTTGATGTCAGTTTGATCAAAATTCCTACTAGGAAAAAAAGTGGAGTGAGGAGAATCAAAAGAACAACAGATGCGCAGACATCCATTCCCCTCTTTAAGAACAGCATCATCCCCCTCAGAGGAGGCTCGTCAATGCTGATGACGGGAAATCCATCCAGGTCCTCCAGCTTTGCTTTCAGAGTGAGAAGTTGAAAAAGGTCCGGAACCAGACGGACATTGACAGCGTATTTGTTCACAACTTTTAAGGTCTCAAGGATCTGAGAATAGTTATTCAGGTCAAGAGCCACATAAACATCACTGATAGGCTCTCTTTTAAGAACAAGTTCTAAATCTTTTACAGGACCTAAAACTTTTATCCCTCCATCTATATTGACTTCTTTTCCAACGTCCAAATTATCATCCAAGAAACCTTTCACTTCAAAGCCTAAATCTTTTAACTGTAAGAGTTTCTGAGTCACCGCTTTTCCCATCTCTCCTGCTCCGACAACGAGAATATTCTGGAGGTTCATCCCCCTTGCAAAGCGTCTTTTCATGAAAAAATAGATCTGGAACCTCAGGAATAGGATGAACAGAATGAAGTAACCGGCATAAATAGCCAGAAAACCATGAGATATCTTAAAGGTCACACGAAATAAGGGAGCAAGCCCCTGGCTATAGCTGGAGAGATAGCTGAGCACAGCTTGGACAATCAGGATAGTAAAAATGACATTGATAGTGACGAAAAAGAAATCATCGATCTTTACCCTCTTGAGCCGCGTTCTATAAAATCCCTGAATGAAAAATATTAAAAGGTGCAGACAGAGAAAGAGTGGAAAAATTATAATATAAGACTTTAAAGCAGGAGTTCCCCTTTCAGGATTGATTGGGATAAAAGTCTTAAATCGAAAAAAGTAGGAACAAAAATAGGCCAGAGCAATACCCACAAAATCGCTCAGAATATAAAACCCGATAAGACGCGTCCCTTTTTCTCTAATCATCGTTGGCTCACAAAATCATTCCATTTTTCCTGTAAGAACGCATTGATTCTTTCTTTGAATTTTTCTCGAGAAAAATTCTGGGCATGGGCACATATTGTCTCTTTATTAAATTTAATGGACTCCAATTTGTCAAGCGCTCCCAAAAGGCTGTCCACACTCAAATCGAGGAAGAACAGACCGGTTTCACCTGATATAACAGTCTCCAGTGCTCCCCCCCGAGAATAGCTGACAACAGGAATTCCGCAGGCTTGTGCCTCTAGGGCATGAATGCCGAAATCTTCCTCTCCCGGCATAATGAGTGCCTTTGCCCGCTGATAGGCCTTAAGGAGAGAGCCCTCATCAATGGAGCCAAGAAATTGAATGTTTGCCTTAGAAATCTGCTTGAGTCGTTTGTATTCAGGCCCCTGTCCCACAATCCTGAGGGTCTTCCCATTCTGATTAAATGCATGGATTGCCAGTTCAATTTTTTTATACGGAACAAGTGCAGATACAATTAAAAAATAGTCCTCTTGCCGGTCATCTGGCTGGAAAAAATCAGAGTCCACAGGTGGATGAATCACATCCGATTGACGCCTGTAGTATTTTTGCACCCTCTTGGCGGTCGTTTTGGAATTGGCAATAAAGTGATCCACTCTATGCGAGGAAGATTCATCCCAAAGCCTCAGCTTATGAATCGAGAAAGGGATGAACTTTCGCGAAATAAAACCAAGCTTCTGTGGAGAAAAATAGGCAAAATACTGATTCCAGGCATATCTGACTGGAGAATGGATATAGCAAACATGCAGGGCATCAGGGCTTGGAATAACGCCTTTGGCGACGCAGTGAGAACTGGAAACAACCATATCAAATTTCTGCAGATCAAAAAGTTCCACAGCTAGAGGAAACAAAGGCAGATAGGACCTGTACTTTCTGCGTATGAACGGCATTCGCTGAAGAAAACTGGTATTGATTTCTTTCTCTTCAATGGCTTTTATTTGAGATCCAGGAAAGTGAAAAAGAGTAAAAATAGGAGCCTCAGGGAAGATTTCACAAAGAAGTTCCAGTACTTTTTCTCCGCCACGCTGACCTGTCAGCCAGTCATGGACGAGGGCCACTTTTAAGTTTTCCATCGAGGTTGATTATATGAAGGCAGTCAATAATTGTCAATCTGCCCAAGGTGTCGTAATCATCCTCATTTCCATGATTTCAAGAACAAGTTCTGTAAAGTGAAAAAAAACCACGGATATGGGGATGTTTTCCTCTAATGGCATGTGTTTTTCTCGCGAAATAGCCGAAGATAGAGATTTTGGATTTCATCGACCATACTCAAAAGGGAGTATCTCTTTTGAATGTCCTCCTTTAATGCCGCACCTAACCGATTAGCCAAATTTTTATTCTCAATAAGTTGGCGCAGTGCCTCTGCAAGCTTCCCCGGACTTTTTGGTGGGACAAGAATTCCAGTTTTTCCGTCTATAATGATTTCCTTCACCCCATCGACATCTGTGGCCACAATAGGCTTACCTGCGGATCCAGCTTCCAACAAAGAATAGGGCAGTCCTTCCCAAAGAGAAGGGAGAACGACGACATCAATGAGGGAAAGAAGTTGAGGGATGT
>JAUWVG010000294.1 GCA_030617525.1 Candidatus Aminicenantota bacterium
GTTTCGGTTCAGGATGTCATCGCCTTCCAGCGTTCGGTTTTCGAGGGGACCATTTATGATATGACGGCCGACACGGATTGGCTTGTACCCGACGGAAAGGGAGGCCAAAAAAAGAGCCCTTTGACCACACCCTTTCCGACAAGAGACATGAGGGAGCTGCTGGATATTACCTGGCGCAGGATGGTCTCCCGGGGAGGCTATGGAATGGTCGCTCAGTTGAGAAGCTGGCTTCCCGATCCCATCGGAGGAGTTTATTGGCTTTATCTCGACAATCAGTATGTCAGCACCTACGCCCCGATTTACGCGGGAGTGCAGGCCATCTCTCCATTCTACAAAACATACAATCCGGATAAGTTCGCAGAGAATTCGGCCCGCTGGGCCATAGATTTTGTAGACAACCTCCTCTATCTGCGCTGGCAGGAGGCGATCAAAGATTTATGGAAGGTGCGTAATCCACTGGAGGCCAGCTTTTTTAAAAATCTCAAAGCCGTCGATGCCAAAGCTCTGGAGTTGTATAAGAAAGACCCTAAGCTGGCCAAGGAATATCTGACAGGTTTCTGCCAGGAAAAAATGAAGAGTATCATCGATATGTACAAAAAACTCCGCATCCAACTCATCACAAAATACACCAACAACAAGCTGGGCCTTTAAAAAAATGGAGCGCCGTCATTAGCAGAATTCAAAGATGCAGAACAGGATTATTTGTATTTGTCCAAGACGGCTTCTCTCTCTTCATCGGGCAGAATTTTAAGGTAGGATTTCCAGCCTGGACACCATTTGATGTGCCACTTCCATATCCGACCGAGAAAAGACTTCGGCTTCTGATCATATTTTGCCCGCCATCCACAGTTAGGACAGTTGGGTTCAGCCATGCCATTCCTCCACTATCAGATCAAATTGAGCTCTCTCTATTTCTACCATCCGCAAGATCAAATATCAAGAAAGTGGCCTCCATAGGCAATTCACCTGCTTCATTCAAAAAGGTGCGCAATCCAACTGTGAGACCTTAGTTGTCTCTCCTCCAGTTGGGAAAGCGGTTAAATCTTCCTTGCTGAAACCACGGGCAATAATATCCTCTGCCCATACCCATGCCGGAGCCTCGGCCAAAGCCTCTTCCCCCTCCTCGGCCAAAGCCTCCACCATATCCTCTACCGAAACCCATGCCATATCCTCTACCGAAATTCATGCCCATTCCAGGACCCATTCCATCCATTCTTCCCCAGCTGAGGCCCAAACCTCCCCACTGGTCAAACATAACTTTCTGCTCATCTGTCAGAAGGTCCCGGATCTGGCTTTGATGTACCACCCATTTTTTCTCCAATTCCAATTCCATCGCGTCCAACTGGTCAAGCTTGGCATCTATCTTTTCCTGTCCTGTATCCTCCAAGTAAAAGGCTCTCAGTTCAAAGTTGAGATTTTGGAGCTCCGTCCACATGGAAAGGCTCTCCTTCTGGAATTCCAGTCTCATCTCCTGAATCTTGGCCATCTGATCAGGTGTCAGGTTAAGGGCATAAGGAGCCCTCATCCCCGGCCGCCAGTTTTGCTGCGCCGAAAGCGGAAGCGTGAAAAAGAGTAAAAAGACGAAACAAATCCCAAAAATAATAATGCCTTTTTTCATAATAAGACCTCCTCGATAAAATGATTAAATTCGTTTTACTTATGTTATATTTCCTTGTCCTTCTAATTTTCTCTCTGCCACCGCGGACCCTGCCTGCCGGCTCCTTTTCTCCTGAACCTCATTCCCCTTCCCTCCACATGCTCTTCAAAGAGAGAGAAATACCTTTCCTGCTGCCAAGGTGTGAGAAGCTCCTTGTCTTTGAGAAGATGGCGAACACTTTTTTTCTGGATATCAGCCTGAAGCCCTCCGAGTTCCTCGATCATTCTGTCAAGATGATTGAGATTCGGGGAGGGTTTCCTGATCTCTTCGAGAATGGCGTTTCTCTTTTCCCCCATCCGCAGACGGATAGATTCGATGTCTTCCTCGAAGAAGATTCTCTGGTTCTTCATCATCTTCGACTGCTCCGGGGTCAAAGACATTTGAGGCGGAAGAACCTGCAAGGTTTCAGACGGTTCTTGCTGTCCTGCGGTTGGTCCGGGTTTGAGCCAGCGGTTATAGGAGAAAGTTGCCAGCGCCGTGATATTGATGATGAACAAAAAAACCAGGACTATGATAAAGAATTTATTTTTCATGACGTTTGATCCTTTACCTGGATTTCATATTTCAGGTAGAAATCGCTCACCGATCCCTGAGGGAAATCCTGAAAATCCTGAACGTACTGATCGATAAAGACCTCCTCGGAAATGGCCTTTTCTGACCCGCCCGGAATATCGCCCAGGTAATAACCAAAAAACAATCCCAGCAATAAAAGAAAGATGATGGCTGCGGGACGAAACGAATGCTTCATTCCGGATATAAATAAGCCCCAAAAATACGGCCTCTCATCAGCCTGAATACTACAGAAGAGATTTTCCCAAAAAGAAGCTGAAGGTGATACCAGGTCCCTCTTTGAAAATTCCTGCCACAAGCGGTCGAATCTGTCCGCAAGCCTTCCGCATTGCGGACAGCTTTCCAGATGTTTCTGGATTTCCCTTTGCCGAAATTCAGGGATATTTCCTTCGACCAAGTCGACCAGATTCTCCTCGACCTTTCTGCACTCCGGATTCATTTCTTTTTTCTTCACTTTATAGGACACTCCTTTCAAGGTAAAACTTACAGTTAAAAGGTTTTTTTTAATCGAGGCACAATGTACTTTTGAAGATTTTTTTTGGCCCTGTGGAGGCGGACCTCGACTGTATTGGGTGAAACGCCCAAAATTTCTGCTATCTCACCGGGAGAGAGACCGTTATATTTATGGAGAACAAAAGCCGCTTTTTGTTTTTCCGGCAGAAAATCCAGAGCCCTCTTTAAAAACTCCTCCATTTCCTCTGTCTCTAAGAGACGGCCCGGTTCTTCCCCCCCGGCCTCTTCTTTTTTTAGGGTGCTCAAGCTCTCCAACCACCGGGATCGCTTGCTGCGGCGCAGAGTGTTCAACGACCGGTTGACGGCGATGCGGTAGATCCAGGTGGAAACTTTACTTTCCTTACGGAAAGATCCGGCTGACCGATAAATCTGCAGAAAAACATCTTGAGCCGCTTCCTCGGCCTGATGAAAATCGCCGATTAAATTGCAGCAAGTCGTAAAGACAAAAATATTGTGGCGCTCAACGAGCTGCCGGAAAGCCTGCAGGTCTTTTTCGGCTATCCTCCTGAGCAGCTCTTCATCTTCCAATTTATGCTCGCCCATGTGTCCCTGAAGCCGTCCTAAACTCCAAAAAGAACCACATTCATCAGTTTAGATTGCTTGATTTTTCTCCCCAGTATGTTCTCATTCAGGATAGAAACATCATAGGCTTCAATGCCTTGACAACCACAAATGACCCTTCCCCATAACCCTTTTTAATCGGTTCAATATTCTTAATTCTCTGTAGACTTTGGATTGGCAATTGCTCTTGTACAGCCCGTAATTCGGATTCATAAACAAACCTGTTGTCTTCGAACCAGTCGTCATATTCTGACGCATATTTCTCAAACGGCTCAATTTTTGCCATGATCATCTCAAAATCATATATCAAACCTAAGCAGAATCTCAAATATAATTATGACTTACTTTTTCGCGTCTCAATCGACTTTGTCTTGACGATGGGCTGCCTTCTAATATACTTTGAAATACAGGCCATGAAAAAGGAGTAAGAAATGAAAATAAGCACTGTGGAAGAGATGAGAAACCTGGAATCAAAAATAAAAAATCTGGAACATATATTTAACGTCATATTTTAAAATGGAGGGATTTATGTTTTTTCAAAACTTTCGTTACGGTTGGATTTTGTTATTTTCAGCTATTTTTGTCTTTTTTTCCGCTACGCCCGCTTCGCTCGGGGCACAGGAACGCCTCAACCAATTCCGCCAGTTGGAAGGGGAACTGCCTTCCCCGAATCATTACCGCACCGCATCCGGCGCACCCGGTCCCGCCTACTGGCAGCAGAAAGTGGATTATGAGATGGCGATTAAGCTGGATGACGCACACCAGCGTCTTTACGGCACAGAAACCATTGTCTACCACAACAATTCCCCCGATCCCCTTTCCTATCTCTGGCTGCAGCTTGACCAGAACCGCCGCTCCCGGGATTCCATTTCCTCATTAACCTCGACGGGCCGGCTGTCCGACACCATGAGCTTCCGGGCACTGAAGAGGCTTCACGACGATTTCGACGGCGGGTTCAAGATAGAGCATGTCAGGGACCAAAACGGAAAGGATCTCCCCTACACCGTCATCCAGA
>JAUWVG010000504.1 GCA_030617525.1 Candidatus Aminicenantota bacterium
GTTCGAGCAATTCTTCACGATCCATCCATGGAATAAATTCAACTTTGTCTTGAATGTTTAAAGACTTCGTCAAACTCACAAGGCGCTCTCTCTCAGGGCCATCCCCAATTATTTTAAAAGAAGACTTAGGGAAATTGAGAGAAAAAACGTGAACGGCTTCTATCCCTAGATTGATGCCTTTGATGGCATCCAGGCGGCCTGCATAGATAATTTTAAACTCCGAGGATTTCTCCACCAAAGTGCTCAAAGAGGTTTTTAATTCTTTGGAGGAAATCCCATTAACGGGATAAAAAAAGAGTTTTTTTTCATCTGTTTTTATCTTATCTTCTGTATCCGTGTTGCAGATAAGGATGGCTAAAGCCTTTCTAACACACCTTCGCCTAAACCATGTATTCCGCCAAAACCACTGTCCCGCAAGGCGTAAGTTTTGATTGATTCGATTTTTCCAGTGAATGGTCTTTTTAAAACTGCGCGGAACTTTCTGGCCTCCTCCCATGGGACCCCATATAAAAGGGAGAGGCAAAAATGCGCCAATAAAGCTGGGCATCCAGTCATTATTGAAAGTGATGTGATGGAAAAAATCATAGTGATTTTTTTTATAGAGTTTTCGTGCAAAAATATAGGCCTTGATCTGCCATATCAAATAATAAAGACTGAATCCCAGGAAATTTCGCTTCAAAACAGAGAGGAATTTCGGTAAGCTCAGATAGTGGAACTGAACATCACCGATCTTTTCCTTATCTACGGCCTCCTCAATCCCTTTCCTGTTGTATGTCCGGGTGAGGACCGATACATCATGAAATCGATTGAGCTGCTTGATCAGATTCCAGCCCAGGACAGCTTCGCCAGGATAGGACTGTTCGGTGGCCAGTGGATTGCAGGCATATGCGGAGACAAGAAGATTAAGTCTTTTCATAATAGTATCCTTAGTTAACCCGAATTATTCACTCAAGAAAAGATCGTTCAATATTTCTTGAACATTTGATGTATAGGCATCGAATGAATACATTGTGTTGAACCGTTTTCTCCCTTCACGTCCCATTTTCCTTCGGAACTCCGGATTTTTCACTAAAAAATTGATTTTTTCAGCCAGGATATCGGGTTTTTTTGGAGGGATGATAAATCCTGTCTTGCCATCCAGCACCATCTCGGGCAGTGCTCCGATATTTGTTGTTATTACGGGCATCCCAGATTGCATGGCCTCAAGGTTGACAAGCCCAAAGGCTTCAAAAGGATAATGTGAGGGAAAAACAAAGATATCGCCTTTTTGGAATAACTCTTCCTTATGCTGCCCGTATATTGCTCCAAGAAATTTAACATTTGCACTAAGATTATTTCTTTCCACATAATTAAGAATTTTTTTTCTCACCTCTTTTCCTTGCCATGGACCAGCGATAAGAAACATGACCCGTCTTTTCTTCAACAGAACTTTAGGGATAGCCCTGATCAGAGTAAAGATCCCCTTTGTCTCATAGAGATTGGAGAGATAGAGCACGTTGATAAATAGCTCAGATTTTTTCTTTTTTTCGGGCAGCGTCTTTAACAGACCATTTGGCAGTATATAAACTTTGTTCTTGTAGAAGCAGCTGATATCTTTTTTGAATACCTCTCCCAGTACAATACAAGCTTTTGCTCTATCAAAGACACGCCTCACAATCCAGCACCCAAACCTCCCCTGTTGATAGATCGCTTTGTGCCCATTGTTATGGATGTATAGGACATAGGGAATGTGAAAGATATTTGTAAAAGCAAGAAACAAACCCTCAACCAGAAGGCCAATTCTTGTTGCTGAAACAAAAAAAACAACTAAATCCGGCCGAAAACGAATCAGATCACGATTGTATCTCCACAGTATAGAAAACAACCTGAAAAATTTCACAAGTGATATCTTATTGACTTCATCGATTTTTTTAGAAAATCCCTTATTGGAGATCTTTGCTTGATAGCCGAGTTTTTCAAGCGCTTTAAAAAGAGTAAGAGTCATGATATTGGATCCATGTTGGGGAGGTGGAATTTGTCCATAAAGAAGAATTTTTTTCTTCTTATTCATCTCTTTGATTGATGAATCCATGTTTTATATGATTAATGCTTGAATATCGACGACATCAATCCTCCTGCATTACCCAATGCCCGTTGGAAATAATGAAATTTCTGTTCTCTAAAAAAGAGGCCAAAATTCATCATCATCCGCACACAAAGCGCCAAATAACATTTCAGCAGGGAAAATTCCTTGTGTTTTTTAACGAGGTACAGGCGGTTCTCGACTTCTTTAATTCCAAATTTATAACCACTCCCCCGGCCCTGTGTAGGCGGAAAATGATAATATTCGGCCTCCCCAAGGACCATTAATCTGTACTTCTTTCCTACTCGGTAGCTAAAGTCCAGATCTTCCAGATAGCTGTAATCCGTGAACCATTCGTCAAATTGATAATCCTCAAATATATTCTTCTGCCAGACAACTGCTCCGGTCGGCAGCCATTTCACAAAAACATCGTTCTTCACTATGCCAATCATCGTCTGAAAGGCCGAAGGGAGAACATCCCCTCT